>NZ_JBOZRT010000028.1:0-100055 GCF_050789165.1 Azospirillum sp. | reverse complement strand
GCCCCGCGGCCTTTCGGGAAAGCCGTTGCCCCCACCCAACCCTCCCCCAGCGGGGCTGGGGGAGGGCTCGAGGAACGTTACCCGACGATCATCTCGGTCCACTTCTGGTTCAGCCAGTCCGACTTGGTCTGGTAGAGGTCGTAGCGCGGGATGATCGGCGGAAGATCCGACGAGACCGACGCGAACTCCTTGTCGGTCAGGTCGGTGGCGGCGCGGTCGATGGTCGGCGCGGTGCCGACCTTGCGCGACAGCAGCGCCTGGATCGACGGCTGGCACATGTAGTCGACGAAGACGTGCGCGAGATCGCCCGCCTTGGACGCCTTGGTCACCGCCCAGCTGCCGGAATCGGTGATGCCGCCCTCCTTGGGGAAGGTGGAGCGCACCGGGTGGCCGTCCGCCGCGGCGAGGCCGGTGACGTCGTGGTAGTACTGGCCCATCGGGATCTCGCCGGACTTCAGCGCCGCCTCGAACTGCGCCTCGTCGCGGTACCAGAGCTTCACGTTCTTCTTCAGCTCCGCCAGCTTCTTGAAGCAGTCGAGCTGGCCCTGCTCGGTGTCCAGGTGCTTGGTGCCGCCGAAGAAGGTCGCCGCCGTCACCTCCAGCAGGAACGAGTTGCTGACCAGCGCCAGCAGGCCCAGCTTGTCCTTGTTGGCGGGATCCCACAGCGCCGCCCAGCTGTCGGGCGCCTGCGGGTAGGCCTTGGTGTTGGTGACCAGCGTGATGTACCAGGACACCGCGCCGACGCCGGCCACCCGGCCGTCCGGGTACTTGTTGATCAGGTGCGGCTTCACCTTGGCGGCGTTCGGCAGCCGGCCCATGTCGAAGGGCGCCCACAGGTCGGCCGCCATGCCCTTGAGGATCGCCACCTGCGACATCATCGAGACGTCGGCCGGCGCCTGCCGGGCGCGCGCAGCCTGCTCCAGCTGCACCAGCCACGCCTCGCCGGTCGGCTCGGCCACCGACTCCACGGCGATGCCCGTCGCCTTGGTGAAGTCGGGAAAGATGTGCTTGTCGAAGGAATCCTTGAAGTAGCCGCCGTACACGCCGACCTTCAGCGACTTCGCCTGGGCCCGGACGATGCCGGGAAAGCCGACCGTCGCCGCCGCCGCCAGGGCGCCGGCCCCCGCCAGCACCGTGCGCCGCCCCACACCCGCGCTGTTCCTCATCGCTCTTCTCCCTCTCCCGAATTGGCCGGCATGGTTCGTCGCGCAAACCGTATGCCCACCCGTGAATTAGAAGACGCTTTGGCGCGCGCAAAAATACCGAAATTCGGTATTTTGCTTCGACGTCTGTCGAAGTAAGGCCTATGACTGCCCCCGCCGGGGGCCCGGGACCGCGCGAGGGGGAGCGTGACCATGAGCCGGATGCAGCTGGAAACCGTCGATCTGCGCCTTCTGCGCATGTTCATGACCATCGTCGAGGCCGGCGGCTTTACTGCGGCGCAGGGCGAACTGAACCTCTCGCTGTCCACCATCTCCACCCATTTCGCCGACCTGGAGGGGCGCCTGGGCGTGCGGCTGTGCCGGCGCGGGCGTTCGGGCTTCCAGCTCACCGCCGAGGGGCAGGCGGTGTACGACGAGCTGCGCCGGGTGTTCGACACGCTGGAGCGATTCGGCGCGCGGGTGCGCGGCCTGCGCGACCGGATGACCGGGACGCTCAGCATCGGGCTGGTGGACAACACGCTGACCGACCCGCAGGCGCCGCTGGAGCGCGTCTTCGCCCGCTTCTCCGACGCGGCGCCCGAGGTGTCGCTGACCATCAACACCCGTCCGCCCAACGAGCTGCTGCGCGACGTCATCGCCGGCCAGCTGCACCTCGCCGTCGCCAGCTTCCCGCGCATCGTGCCCGGCCTGTCGTACCAGGACCTGTACCAGGAGACGAACCACTTCTACGTCGGCCGGGGCCACCCGCTGTTCGCCGTTCCCGATACCGCCATCGACCTGGACGAGGTGCGCCGGCACTGGCTGGTGGCGCGCAGCTACTGGGGCTCGCGCGACCTGAAGATCTTCGCCATCAGCGCGCCGCACGCCACCGTCAGCGACATGGAGGGGGCGGCGCGGCTGATCCTGTCCGGGCGCTACCTCGGCTACCTGCCGGACCATTACGCCGCGCCCTTCGTGCAGGCCGGCCGGATGCGCGCGCTGCTGCCGCGGCAGCTGTCCTACCAGGCGCCGTTCCAGGTCGCCTTCCACGCCGACCGCACCCGCAGCCCGGCCGTGGAGCTGTTCATCACCGTGGTGAAGGAGGAGTTGGCGCGGCCGACACCGTGACGGCGAGGGCCGCGAGCGCCACCACGAGGGGGGCGAACGAGACCTGGAGGACCGTATCCCACCCGTAGGCGGTCAGCAGGCCCCCGGACGCGAAGGAGCCCAAGGCCATGGTCCCGAACACGAGGAAGTCGTTGAGCGACTGCACCCGCGTCCGCTCCTCGGGCCGGTGGCACTCCAGCACGAGGGCCGACGCGCCCAGGAAGCCGAAGTTCCAGCCCACGCCCAGCAGGGTCAGGCTGAGCCAGAAATGCGCCACGTCCACCCCCGCCAGACCGACCGCGGCGGCGGCGGCGATCAGGCCCAGCCCGGCGGCCACCATGCGGCGGGCGCCGAAGCGCGTGATCAGCCGCCCGGTGAAGAAGCTCGGGGCGTACATCGCGATCACGTGCCACTGCAGGCCGAGGTTGGACGCCTCCTGCGACAGGCCGCACAGCCGCATCGCCAGCGGAGCGGCCGTCATGATGAAGTTCATGAGCAGGTAGGACACGATCCCGCAGATCACCGCGGTGAGGAAGCGGGGCTGGCGCGCGACGATGCCGATCGCGCGGCCGCCGGCCAGCTCCGCCGCCGTCGGCATCGGCAGCCGGACGCCGAGCAGGACGAGGGCGGACACGGCGGACACCGCGGCTTGCGCCAGGTAGGTGGCCGCGAACAGGTGGGGCGGCCACAGGCCCATCGTGTGGGTGACGAGCTGCGGGCCGATGACCCCGGCGAACACCCCGCCCGCCATCACGGCGGACATGGCGCGCGCCCGCCGCTCAAGGGGTGCGCAATCGGCGGCGGCGAAGCGGAACGAGAGGACCACCGCGGCGTAGGCCCCTCCGAAGATCATCGCCGCGCAGAACAGCCAGAACGCCCCCAGCACGACGCCCAGGGCGGACAGCAGGCCGACGAGGACGCCGCATGCCGTCCCCGCCAGGAACGCGGCGCGGCGCCCGTGGCGCCGGGCGATGGCCCCGGCCGGCAGGGTGCACGCCGCCATCCCCACGACGAAGATGGAGATCGGCAGGGTCGCCAGCGCCGGGCTGGGTGCCAGCGTGTTGCCGACGATGGCACCCGTCGCGTACACGACCACCGCGTTCGCGCCGGCGAGCGCCTGCGCGACGGCCAGCCGCAGGACATTGCCCAGCTCATGCGCGTACGGGGTGGCGGGCGCGAGTCCGGTCGTGGTGCCGGCTTCGGCTTGGGACATGGGGATCCTCGGCGGTGCGGTCGTCCGGGTGGTGCCGACGGGCGCGGTTGATCCAGGATTAGCGGGCATCCATCATGAACGGAAATGGTTTGTTCTCATGCATGAATGAGCGGGAGTCATGGATGCTTGACCGCCAGCTTCTTGCGATCCTGCGGGAGGTAGAGCGCCTGGGCAGCGTCACCGCCGCCGCCAGCCGGCTGAACGTCAGCCAGTCGGCGCTGAGCCACACCGTCCGCAAGTTCGAGGAGCGCGCCGGCATCGAGATCTGGATGAAGAAGGGGCGCAGCCTCCGCTTCACCCAGGCCGGAGAGCATCTGCTGGCGCTGGCCCAGCGCGTGCTGCCGCAGATCGAGCACGCCGAGCGGGTCCTGGCCGACTTCGCCTCGGGCCGGCGCGGCGCCTTGCGGGTGGGGATGGAATGCCACCCCTGCCAGAAATGGCTGATGCGGATGACGGCCGCCTACCTCGCGCGGTGGCCGGACGTGGATTTCGACGTCCGCACCGCCTTCCGCTTCGACGGTGTCGCCGCGCTGCTGGACAACGAGATCGACCTCCTGATCACCCCCGATCCGATCGAGTCGTCCGAGATTCTCTTCACGCCGGTCTTCGACTACGACCTCGTCCTGGTGGTGCATGAGTCGCATCCGCTGGCCACGCGGGATGTGGCGCTGCCGGATGACCTGCGTGGCGAAGAGCTGATCACCGTTCCCGTCAGCCTTGAGCGGCTCGATGTCTACACCCGCTTCCTCGTGCCGGCCCATTGCCGGCCGCGTCGCCACAGGACGGCGGAGACGACCGATCTGACGCTGCAACTCGTCGCCGCCGGCCGCGGAGTCACCGTCCTGCCGGATTGGCTCGTGCGAGAGGAAGGCACGGACCTGCCCATCCGCACGGTGCGCCTGGGGCCTGACGGGATCGGCAAGAGCATCCACCTGGGCATCCGCCGCGGCGAGGAAGCGGTGGACTACATGGCGGGCTTCCTGGCGCTGGCGCGGGAAACCGGACGGTAGGACGGAGCGTGCCGGCCGGGCGCCGCGACGCCGCCCCACGGGCAAACAAAAACCCGCTGATTTCGCGAGGAAATCAGCGGGTTGATTTGGTAGCAGCGGAGGGATTTGAACCCCCGACCAAGGGATTATGATTCCCCTGCTCTACCACTGAGCTACGCTGCCGTCGGGCCCGGTCGTTTCCGGCCGGGGCCGCTTACATAGGCGATCATTTTCGAGGTGTCAACACCCTGTTTCGTCAGGCTTCGGCACCCGCGATCCAACCGCCGCCGAGCACCCGGTCGCCGCGGTAGACCACGCAGGCCTGCCCCGGCGCAACGCCGTACTGCGGCTCGGCCAGCGTCACCACCGCGCCGCCGCCGTCGGCCAGCCGCAGCGTCGCCGCCGCGGGCGGCTGGGCGGAGCGCAGCTTGACCTCCACCGCCAGCTCCTCGCCCGGCGCCAGGTCGGGGCCAAGCCAGTTCACCTCGCGCACCTGCACCCGCGCGCGCGCCAGCCGGCGCCGCGGGCCGACCACGACGCGGTGGGCCGGCGCGTCGAGTCGGACGACGAACAGCGGCTCGTCCTCGCCCTTGATGCCGCCGATCCCCAGGCCCTTCCGCTGGCCCACCGTGTAGTGGACGATGCCCTCGTGCCGGCCGAGCACGCGGCCATCGACGTGCACGATCTCGCCCGGCTCGATGGCGCCGGGGCGCAGCTTCGCCACCACGTCGGCGTAGGAGCCGTCGGGGACGAAGCAGATGTCCTGGCTGTCCGGCTTCGCCGCCACCTCCAGGCCGTAGCGTTCGGCGAGGTCGCGGGTCTCCGGCTTGGTCAGGCCGCCCAGCGGGAAGCGCAGGAAGTCCAGCTGCTCCTGCGTGGTGGCGAACAGGAAATAGCTCTGGTCGCGCGCCGGATCGACGGCGCGGTGCAGCTCGGCCCCGCGCTCGCCGCCCAGGCGGCGCACGTAGTGGCCGGTCGCCAGCGCCTCGGCGCCGAGGTCGCGGGCGGTGTTCAGCAGGTCGCGGAACTTGACGCGCTGGTTGCAGCGCACGCAGGGAATCGGTGTCTCGCCGCGCAGGTAGCTGTCGGCGAAGTCGTCGATCACGTCCTGGCCGAAACGGCTCTCGTAGTCGAGCACGTAGTGCGGGATGCCGATGCGGTCGGCGACCTGGCGGGCGTCGTAGATGTCCTGCCCGGCGCAGCAGGCGCCCGGCTTCTGCACCGCCAGCCCGTGGTCGTAGAGCTGCAGCGTGACGCCGACCACGTCGTAGCCCTCTTCGCGCAGCAGCGCGGCGGTGACCGACGAATCGACGCCGCCGGACATCGCGACGACGACGCGGGTGTCCTTGGCGGGCTTGGAAAAACCGAGGGAGTTCATGGCGCCCTATATGGGCCGGCGGCGCATTTGGACAACCGCGCCGCCGGAGTCGGCCGTCAGCCCTTCATCGCGTTGCGCGTGCCGCCGGGCAGGCGCACGGTCAGGCCGTCCAGCTCCTCGGTGATGATGATCTGGCAGCCCAGGCGCGAGGTCTTGGTCAGGCCGAAGGCGAGGTCCAGCATGTCCTCCTCGTCCTCGCTCGCCTCGTTCAGCACGTCGAACCATTCCGGCTCGACGACGACGTGGCAGGTCGAGCAGGCCAGCGAGCCCTCGCAGGCGCCCTCCAGGTCCAGGCCGTGCTTGTGCGCGACCTCCAGCACGGACAGGCCGAGCGGCGCGTCCACCTCCTTGCGGGTGCCATCGGGCTGGATGAAGGTCATCTTCGGCATGGAACGGGGACTCCTCAGGCGTTCGTCTCTTACGGGGTCTTGTCGGTGAAGGCGGCGCGGCGCTCGCGCGCGGCCTCGGCGATGGCCTCCAGGTCCTCCAGCCGGGCCAGCACGCGCGCGGCGTTGCCGGTCAGCCCGGTGCGGAAGGCGATGGACAGGTCGCGGATGCACGCCTCGATGCGGTGGACCACGTCCAGCGCCACCCGGTCCACCGCCGCCGCGTCGGGAGCGGCGGCGAGGTCGCCGCGCAGGTCCATGGCGTCGGGGTCGTCGGCGGGCGACGCCGCGACGCGCTCGATGCCCAGCATCTCCAGCAGGTAGCTGGCGCGGCGGACGGGGTCGCGCAGCACCTCGTAGGCGGCGGTCATCGCCTCGGCCTGGGCGCGGGCGTGCGCCTGCTGGCGGGCGCCGCGGGCGACGAAGCGCTCGGGGTCCAGCGCCTTGGTCAGGCCGGTGTGCTGGCGGCCCAGCTGCTCCAGGTCGATGTCGAAGCGGCATTCCAGATTGAGCCGCGCGAAGTGGTCCAGCTCGCGGGGCGGCAGCACGGCGCCGCAGCCGTGGCAGAACAGCGCGCGCGCCGACACCGACCGGCTGCACAGCCAGCACGGCTGCATGTCGCCGGCGATGGTGCCGGCGATGCGAGGACCGTTGCCGTTGTCCGACTGGCTCATGCGGGCTTTCCATTGGACGCACGTGCACGGGCGGACGCCCGTTTCCGGCGCGTCATACCGGCATCGGCGGCGCGACGCAACACCGGGATGCGCCGAACGCGCCACGAAGCCATCATTGCGCAGGCCCCAGACGGCGCGCCATGGCGGTCCAGGCGGCGAGGAAGCGCCCGACATCCTCGTCCGTGCTGCCCCAGCCGAGGCTGATGCGCAGCGCCGAACCGGCCAGCGAATCGTCCGCCCCCATGGCGCGCAGCACGTGCGACGCCTTGACCTTGCCGCTGGAGCAGGCCGAGCCGGCGCTGACCGCGACCCCCGCGAGGTCGAGCGCCATCACCTGCGTCTCGCCGCCCACCCCCGGCAGCGCCAGGCAGGAGACGTTGCCCACCCGCGCCGCCTCCGCCCCCATGACGCGGGCCGCCGGGACCGCCTCCAGCGCGCGCGCCTCCAGGGAGTCGCGCAGCGCGGCGAGGTCCTGCGCCGCGGCCAGATCCTCCGCCGCCAGCGCCGCGGCGGCGCCGAAGCCGGCGATGCCCAGCAGGTTCTCGGTGCCGGCGCGGCGCCGCCGCTCCTGCCCGCCGCCGCGCAGCAGCGGCTCCGGCTCGACGCCCTCGGCCAGCAGCAGCGCGCCGACTCCGGCCGGCCCGCCGATCTTGTGCGCCGACAGCGTCAGCAGGTCGACGCCGAAGTCCGCCAGCGCCAGCGGCAGCCGTCCGGCCGCCTGCACGGCGTCGCAGTGGAGCAGCGCGCCGTGCGCATGGGCGATCCGTGCCGCCTCGGCGACCGGCTGGACGACGCCGGTCTCGTTGTTGACCAGCATCAGCGACACCAGCGCCGGGCCGGTCTCGGCCAGCAGCCGTTCCAGGGCGTCCAGATCGGCGCGCCCCTGCGAATCGACGGGAATGCGGGCGGCGTCGGGCGCGGCGGCGAGCACCGAGTCGTGCTCAATGGCGGACACGACCACCCGCCGACCGGGAAAACCGCGCAACGCCAGATTGTTGGCCTCGGTGCCACCGGCGGTGAACACCACGCGGGTCGGCGCGGCGCCGGCCAGTGCGGCGACCCTGGCCCGGGCGTCCTCGACGGCGCGCCGCACCGCGCGGCCGTGCCCGTGCACCGAGGACGGGTTGCCGGCGAGGTCGAGCGCCGCCGCCACGGCCGCCTTCACCCCCGGCTTCAGCGGCGCGGAGGCGTTGTAGTCGAGATAGACGCGGCCGTCGGAGAACATGGCGGGACTATGAGGTTCCTGTCTAAGCCCCCACGGGAGAGGGGGGAGAGCGTTGCCCGGCCCAGGGCCGAGTCACCACGAAGACTCGAAGACACGAAGGTGAGAAGCGCGAACCTGCCACCTTCGTGTCTTCGAGTCTTCGTGGTGAAAAACGCGGTCAGCGCACTGCTCCGTCCCCGTCCCCTCTCCCGCAGAGGAGAGGGGCTTCAAAGGAACGGGGCGGTCGTCACTCCGCCGCGACGGCCGGGTCGACGCGTTCGGCGCGGGCCATGATGCTGGTGCCGATGACGCGCTTCTCCACCACGTCGGCGATGGTGACCGAGCTGAGGTACATGTGGATCTGGTTGCCCAGCTCTTCCCACAGGTCGTGCGTCAGGCAGCGCGAGCGGTTGGTGCGGCAGCCCTGCGGCGTGATGTTGGCGCAGCGCGTGGTGCGGATCGGCTCGTCCACCGCCAGGATGATGTCGGACACCCGCGTGTTGTCGGCCGTGTAGGCCAGCAGGTAGCCGCCGCCGGGACCGCGCACGCTCTTCACCAGGCCGCCCTTGCGGAGCTTGGCGAACAGCTGCTCGAGGTAGGAGAGCGAGATCTCCTGCCGCTCGGCGATGTCGGCCAGGGCGACGGGGCTGCCGTTGCTGTTGGCCGCGAGGTCGACCATCGCCATCACGGCGTAGCGTCCCTTCGTGCTCAGTCTCATCTCACCACCTCTCCTTATTTCTTGTTCCGGTCCGCCGCCCGCAGCCGCCGGCCGGTTCTCAACAGGGCCCCAGCGGACCGGCGTCCGCCGCCGCGTGCTCGCGCACCCGGACGTCCGGTTCATCCTTCAGGGGCGCCATGGGCGTATCGGAGCGCTCGTGCTCCAGCTCCTCGACCCGCCGGCGCAGCGTGGCGACCTGATCGAGCAGGCCGGACAGCGCGCGCGCCACCGGATCGGGAATGTCCCCGCACGGCGTGCCGTACGGCAGGAACGTGTTGGTCTCGGCCTTGTCGCGCGGCACCACCACGCGGGCGGCGACGCCAACCATGCTGGCGCCCGCCGGCACGTCCTTCACCACCACGGCGTTGGAGCCGATGCGCGCCCCCTTCCCCACCGTGATGCCGCCCAGCACCTTGGCGCCGGCGCCGACGACGACGCCGTCCTCCAGCGTCGGGTGGCGCTTGCCGTGGTGCAGCGCGGTGCCCCCCAGGGTGACGCCGTGGTAGAGCACCACGTCGTCGCCGATCTCCGCCGTCTCGCCGATCACCACGCCCATGCCGTGGTCGATGAAGAAGCGGCGGCCGATGGTGGCGCCGGGGTGGATCTCGATGCCGGTCAGGAAGCGGGCGGCCTGCGAGAGAAAGCGCGCCAGCAGCTTCCACTCGCGGTCCCAGCAGTAATGCGCGATCCGGTGCATCAGCAGCGCGTGGAGGCCGGGATAGCACAGCACGACCTCCAGCCGCGAGCGCGCGGCCGGATCCCGTGCGATGATCCCGTCGATCTCTTCGCGAAGATGCTTGAACACCGTGTCACCCGCCGTGGTATAGTCCGCGCCCTTACCTCTCCACTTCGGTCCGAGCGACGTTCGTGCGGGGCCGATCGCGTGGGTTGCCCCGAACGTACCATCGACGCATATATGATGACCAAGCAAAACGGTCAAGAATTGTGTTGGCGAAAAACGTGGCGCCCCGTGCGAGTCCACATTAGCTTGTCCCGCGCTGGCAGGTCCCGTCCTGGCAGTCGTTCACGTCATTCGAGTTCGCGCCAGGATCGTCGCCCCAATGCCTGAAGTGATCATCAACGGTCCGGCCGGCCGACTGGAAGGTCGCTACACCCATGGCAAGGCGCAGAACGCGCCGGTCGCCCTGCTGCTTCATCCGCACCCGCAGCACGGCGGGACGATGAACAACAAGGTGGTGTTCACCCTCTTCCAGGCGTTCACCAAGCGCGGCTATTCGGCCCTGCGCTTCAATTTCCGCGGCGTCGGCCGCAGCCAGGGCAGCTACGACAAGGGCGAGGGGGAACTGGCGGACGCCGCCGCCGCGCTCGACTGGCTGCAGACCTACAACCCCAACGCGTCGCTGTGCTGGATCGCCGGCGTCTCGTTCGGCGCGTGGATCGGCATGCAGCTGCTGATGCGCCGGCCGGAGATCGACGGCTTCGTCAGCGTGTCGCCGCCGGCCAACCTGTTCGACTTCTCGTTCCTGGCGCCCTGCCCGTCGTCCGGCCTGATCGTCAACGGCGAGAAGGACGAGCACGTGCCGCAGGCCGCGGTGACCAAGCTGGTGACCAAGCTGTCGCACCAGAAGGACATCCGCATCGACCACCGCGTGGTGCCCGGCGCCAATCACTTCTTCGTGAACCGCACGGACGATCTGGCCGTGCAGGTGGACGACTATCTCGACCGCGCGCTCGGCAACCCGCTGGCGGTGGCGGAGGGGTAACGCCCCGTTCGATTTGAACACCCCAATTCCGTCATGCCCGGGCTTGTCCCGGGCATCCACGCGCTCGAACATACACAAGGGTTCGGGTCGTGGATGGCCGGGACAAGCCCGGCCATGACGATGGTGAGAGGACGTGGCCGAGCGGTCAACCGACCTTCTCGACCGTGCCGTCGAGCGCCATGATCAGCAGCTCGACGCCCAGGTCCGGGTGCTTCTCGCGGATCATCATGCCCAGCTTGCCGAGCACCTCGCCGTGCACCGCCGTCTCCTTGGCGCGGTCATCCTTCAGGTCCTGGCCGAGGAAGACCTTGTAGGCACCGCAGTCGCGGTGATCCATGACGATCACCTTCTTGATGTGGTGCAGCGTCTTGGCCACCTCGACGTGCCGCCAGAAGGTCTGGCCCCAGGTCGGCTCCTTCTCGGTGATGGCGCCCAGGCTGGCGCCGGCCAGGATGACGTGGTCGTATTTGTTGGTCATGCCGCGGCCGTCCATGTAGCGCGCGGTGTCGTCGACCAGCCGGTAGTCCATGCAGGACAGCAGCAGCGCCTCGACGTCGCCGGCCGCCGCGGCGTGCCGGATCGGCGTGGCGCTCAGCAGCATGGCGCCGCCGCCCAGCGCGGCGAGCTTCAGGAAGGTGCGGCGGTCGCCGGTGGCCGGGCGGTGGCAGGTGCAGGCGTGGTCGTGGCGGTGCATGGGCATCTCCCCTGGTGAGCAATCAGCACCACGAACGATAGCCGAGCAATCGACCTCCGCATTACCTCTTTTGCGTCAGGGACTGTGACAACGCCCGCCGGTCACCGGCACCGGCACCCCGGTGGTGGTCGGCAGGCTGAGCGGCAGGCCGAGGCGCGAGCGCACCGCCAGATAGGCGAAGGCCTGCGCCTCCAGCGCGTCGCCGTCCCAGCCCACGCTCTCCACCGGATCGACGGGCGCGCGCAGGCGGTCGCGCAGCATCTCCATCAGCGTCGCGTTGTGCCGTCCGCCGCCGGTCACCAGCCAGCGCTTCGGCGGGGCCGGCAGGTGCGGCAGCACGCGTTCCACCGCGAAGGCGGTGAAGGCGGTCAGCGTCGCCGCCCCGTCCTCCGGCGACAGGTCGCGCACCGGCGCCGGGTCGAAGGCGTCGCGGTCCAGCGACTTCGGCGCCGGCCGGTCGAAGTAGGGGTTATCGAGCAGCTCGGTCAGCGCCAGCGCGTGCACGGCGCCGCTGCGGGCCAGCTGCCCGCCCTCGTCGTAGCGCCGGCCGGTCTTCGCCAGCACCCAGTCGTCCACCAGCGCGTTGGCCGGGCCGGTGTCGCAGGCGATCACGTCGTCCTCTCCGTCGCCGATCCAGGTGACGTTGCCGACGCCGCCCAGGTTCAGCACCGCCAGCGGCTTGGGCAGTCCGGAGGCGAGCGCGCGGTGGAACAGCGGCGCCAGCGGCGCACCCTGGCCGCCCGCCCCCACGTCGGCGGTGCGGAAGTCGTGCACCACCGTGATGCCGGTGCGCTGCGCCAGCAGGGCGCCGTTGCCGATCTGCCAGGTCCGGCGCTCGTGCGGCGCGTGCAGGATGGTGTGGCCGTGGAAGCCGATGAGGTCGACGTCGGCCGCGCTCACCCCGGCCTGCGCCAGCAGATCCTTTACTGCCGCGGCGTGCGCCTCGGTCAGGTCGCGCTCGACGTCGGCGACGTCGCCCTTGCCGCCCAGGCAGGCGCGCAGCCGGGCGCGGAAGCCGTCGCCGTAGGGCGTGAAGCGGAAGGCCAGCGGCTCGACCCGGTCGACACCGTCGGTGCGCACCAGCGCCGCGTCGATGCCGTCCATGGACGTGCCGCTCATCAGGCCGACGACGGTCTGCATGCACCCTCTCCTTGCGCTATCGGGCGGCGAGCATAGCCCCCGCCGCCGGAATTGTCCGCACCGGCGTTCCGTGCTAACAGACGCGACCCTTCTCCCCGTCAGACGAAGACCGGCCATGACCACGCTGAAATCGGATTTCCTGCGCACCTTGCAGGAGCGCGGCTACATCCACCAGTGCACCGACATGGAGGGCCTGGACACCAAGGCCCAGGGGGGGCCGATCGTCGCCTATATCGGGTTCGACTGCACGGCCGACAGCCTGCACGTCGGCAGCCTGATGCAGATCATGATCCTGCGCTGGCTGCAGAAGACCGGCCACAAGCCGATCGTGCTGATGGGCGGCGGCACCACCAAGATCGGCGACCCAAGCTTCCGCGACGAGAGCCGTCCGCTGCTCGACGACGCGGCGATTCAGCGCAACATGGACGGCATCAAGAAGGTCTTCGCCAAGTACCTGACCTTCGGGGACGGCCCGACCGACGCGGTGATGGTCAACAACGCCGACTGGCTGGACGCGCTGCACTACATTCCGTTCCTGCGCGACATCGGCCGGCACTTCACCATCAACCGGATGATGAGCTTCGAGTCGGTGAAGATCCGCCTCGACCGCGAGCAGCCGCTGACGTTCCTGGAATTCAACTACATGATCCTCCAGGCCTACGACTTCATGGAGCTGTCGCGGCGCATCGGCTGCGTCCTGCAGATGGGCGGCTCCGACCAGTGGGGCAACATCGTCAACGGCGTCGAGCTGACCCGCCGCGTCGACGGCAAGGAAGTGTTCGGCCTGACCTCGCCGCTGCTGACCACCGCGTCGGGCGCCAAGATGGGCAAGACGGCGGCGGGCGCAGTGTGGCTCAACGCCGACAAGTTCAGCCCCTACGAGTTCTGGCAGTACTGGCGCAACACCGAGGACGCCGACGTCGGCCGCTTCCTGCGGCTGTTCACCGAGCTGCCGCTGGACGAGGTGGCGCGCCTGGAGGCGCTGGAGGGCGCCGGCATCAACGAGGCGAAGAAGGTGCTGGCCACCGAGGTGACCGCGCTCGCCCACGGCCGCGCGGCAGCCGAAGAGGCCGCCGAGACCGCGCGCCGCACCTTCGAGCAGGGCGCCGCGGCCGAGGGCCTGCCGACCGTCGAGGTGCCGCGCGCCGAGCTGGAGGCCGGCGTGGCCCTGGTCGACCTGTTCGTCACCGCCGGCCTGACCGCGTCGAAGGGCGAGACCCGGCGCAAGATCAAGGAAGCCGCGCTGAAGCTGAACGACGCCGCGGTGACCGACGAGGCGGCGAAGGCGACGCTGGCGGACCTGAACGCCGACGGGGCGATCAAGCTGTCGTTCGGCAAGAAGAAGCACGCGCTGGTCAAGGCCGTTTAGGTCTCCGCAGCGGGCCCCCACCCAACCCTCCCCCACTTCGCGGGGGAGGGCTTTTTGCTCCTCCCCCCGCGAAGTGGGGGGAGGCTGGGAGGGGGGCCCAGCGCCCGCACCTCCCCACCCCTCAGTTCCGATGCTCGTCCAGCCCCGGCGTCGCCGGTGCCGGCGTGTCGCCCTTGCCCCGCCCCAGGAAGAACAGGTTGCGCAGGAAGCCCGGCGCCAGCACGGCCAGCGGGTTGACCGACACGGTGGGGTCGGCCATCGGCCCCTCGACGTGCCACGTCGCGGCGAAGATGCCCTGCCCCGCCCCGCCGCTCAGCGCATCGCCCAGCAGCGGGATCTGCCCGATGATGCGGTTGATGCCGTAGACCGGCACGATGGTGCCGCGCAGGTTCGCCACGTCGGTGCCGAGGTCGATGTCGCCCTCCGCGGTCAGGCCCAGCGCGCTGCCCGACGTGCGCAGCTCCTTCAGCGTCAGCAGCCGCCCCTCCTTGCGGAAGTTGCCGGTCAGCCGGCCGAAGTGGATGCCCTTGCCGCCGCCCAGAAGCTCGGCGAAGCCGCTCGGCGAGAGGGTGTTGAGGATGCGCGCCAGCGTCGGAACGTCGACCGCCGTGTAGTCGGTCAGCTCCACCTGCCCCTCGATCACCGCGTCGGCGCGCGGCTCCACCGTGGTGCCGGTGATCTTCAGGGTGCCGCCCTGGATGCGGTCGGTGACGTCGAGCATGCGCAGCACCGTCCCGGCGTCCTGCCCGACGATCGACACCTCGTGCCGCCGCCCGGCCCCCGGCCCGCCGCCCGGCGGCCCGTAGTGCACGGTCAGCGAGCCCCTGTCCCCCGCCTTCCCCTGCGCGTCGAGCCGGTTCCACGCCACCCCGTCGTTGCGCAGGTCGGCCGTCACCTGGGTGAGCTGCCGGCCCTCGCCGAACACCACGCGGCCGAGCCGGGCGTTGATCGCCAGCGGCTTGCGCTTCGGCTCGTCGGTGCTGGAAGCGGCGCGGTTGTGCTTGAGGAAGGCTTCCAGGTCCAGGCTGTCGCCGACCACCGTCACCGCGTAGCCGCCGTCGCGCGGCATCAGCTCGCCGCGCGCGCGGGTGCGGCCGAGCGTCAGCTCGTTCACCAGGATGCGCGACAGCGTGGTGCCGCCCGGGGCCAGCTCGACCACGCCGGTGGCCTTCAGCCCGCCGCCCTCGACGCTGATGCCGTTGACCTTGGAGACCTTGTCCTTCTGGAACTCCAGCGCGAAGCGGCCGGTGCCGGCGGTGCCCGGCGGCTTGGTCCAGCCCAGCTCGGGAATGCTCAGCGTCGTCTTGCCCAGGTCCAGCGTGCCGGTCAGCGCGAGGCGCTTGGAGCGGTCCACCGTGAACACGAGGTCGGTGCCCACCGGCCCCTCGGCGTAACCGGCGGGGTCGGGGATGAAGCGGGTGAAGTCGGCGGCCGACGGCGTCGCCTTGACGGCCACGCGGGTGCGCGGCCCGCGCGCCGTGGAGTCGAAGGACTCCCGCCACTCCACGTTGGCCGGCACGCCGTCCAGCTTGGCGGTGCCCTTCACCGTCATGCCCTTGGTGGTGAGGTTCACCTCCACCGCGCCGTCGGTGGCGTCCAGACCGGCCGCCACCTTCTCGATGCCGACGCCGGTCGCCTTGCCGGTGACGCCGACCTCCACCTGCTCGACCTTCAGGTCGACCAGCAGCGGGAACTGCAGGTGCAGCTTGGCGTCCACCAGACCGGCGGTGCGGCGCGGGTCCATGTCCAGGCGCTTGGGGTATTCCAGCGGCGGGTTGTTCAGCACCGTCAGGATGGTGCGCAGCGGCCCCTGCATCGGCACGTCGATGGCGATGTGCTCCTTGCCGCCGAGGTCGCTGATGACGACGACGCCCTCGCCCAGCTTCACGTCGTCGATGCGGCCGCCCTGGGTGTGGACGGTGAAGGTCTTACCGTCGGTGGTCGCCCGCATCTTGGCGACGCCGAGCACCGGCGGCAGCGGCCGGAAATACTCGACGTCGGTTCCCTCGCCCTCCATCGCCACGTCCACCAGGGTGGGCTTGAACGCGTGGAGGTCGTCGCGCGGGGCGGCCCCGGCGAAGCGCGCCTTCGCCTCGTGCACCACGCCCTTGGACAGGTTGGTCACCACCCACTTGCGGGCGTTCGGCGACACCGGGAGCGGCCACCAGCGGTGCAGGTCGTCGAGCGGCACCCCGCGCGCCGTCGCCTCGGCCGCCACCGTCAGGTCGGGGCCGGACACGCCGACCTGCGCGCTGGCCTGCATGGTCGGTCCGCCGAGGTCGAGGGTCAGCGCCTCCAGCGACAGCCGGTCGGCGACGCGGTCGCCGGACGCACGCAGGGTGAGCGACGCGACCTCCAGCGGCGCCTCGAACACGCCCGGCAGGTCGAGGCGGCCGGCCCCGGCGGCGAGGTCGAGGCGGCCGCGGCCCGGCATGAACCGGCGGTCCAGGTCGAGGTCGACGGTGCCGGAAATCGGCAGCGTCGCCTTCGCCAGCGGCGCGAGGTCCGGCGCCAGCCCGGCCAGCGCCGCCGGCACGAGGTCGCGCAGTTCCGCCACCACGCGCGGCCCGCCGTCGCCGGGGGTGGCGGTGGCGCGCAGCTCGGCGGTGCGCCCGCCGGCCGCCAGCGTCAGCAGCCCGCTGCCGATCGGGCCGTCCGGCTCGTCCATCAGGGTGCCGCTGCCGCCCAGCTGCGCCTCGGCCAGGGCCAGCGCCATGTCCTCGACGGTCAGCTTCTTCGCGGTCAGGTCCAGCTCGCCGCGGGCGCGGGCGGAGCGCACGGCGTACGGCTCCGGCCGCACCGGCAGGCCGAGGCTGCCCGCCCCGGCGGCGAGATCGAAGCGCATCCGCGTCGGACGGAAGTCGGGATCGAGCACCGCCGCCAGCGTGCCGCTGACCGGCACGGCGGCGGCGCGCAGCGGCTCCAGCGCCGGCGCCACCTGCGCCAGCGCGGCGAGGTCGAGGTCGTCCACCCGCAGGGCCGCGGTGGTGGTGCCGTCGCCCGCCCGGTAGCCGCCGGTGGCCTCCACCGTCGTCGGCCGGCCGCCGAGGTCGAGCGTCAGCCGGGCGCGGCCGTCGATGCCGTCGTCGCCCCGGTGCAGCGCGATGTCGGCGCGCGAGGCGTGCCAGGATAGGCCGAACTGCCGGTTCTCCACCCGCAGGTCGGCGCCGACCACGGTCAGCCGGCGCAGCAGGCCCAGCGTGCGGTCTCGCGACGGCGGCCGGCGCAGCGTGTCGAGGAGGTCGGCGGTGACCTCGGTGCCGGCTTCCGGCTGCGGGGCAGCGGCGGCGCCCTCCGGCCCCGCGTCGCGCACGTCGAAGCCGTAGTGGCCGTCCCTGTGGCGGATGACGGTGAGCTGCGGCCCGAACAGATCGAGCCGCGTCGGCGCCAGCCGGCCGAGCAGCAGTTCGCGCAGCGACAGGCCGATGCCCAGCTCCGGCACCGCGGCGATCGGCGCGCCGCCATCGCCGGCGACGCGGACCTGCCGGGCACGCAGGTCGAGGATGGAGGCGCCGGTCTCCGCCTCGCCGGTCCAGCTCAGCACCAGCGAGCCGATGGTGACGTCGACGCGGGCGTCCTCGCCCTCCAGCGCGCGTTCGATGTAGGGCGCCAGCGCGTCCACGGCGACCGGCCCCTGCGCCAGCCGCCACACCAGCGCGCCCGCGCCGGCCAGCACCGCCGCGAGCAGCAGGGTCGCCAGCCAGCCGAGGATCCGGACGGTGCGGCGAATCGTCTTTCCCCTCTCCCCCCTGGGGAGAGGGTCGGGGTGAGGGGGCGCCGCGGTGCGATCGGCTTCGGTCATATTTCCCTCTCCCGTCCCAGGAAAGGGTGGCGCCGGAGGCGCCGGGTGAGGGTAAAGGCAAGGATCCTTGCAGGCACCCTCACCCTCCCGCCCCGCGGGCGGGCCCCTCCCTCTCCCCGGGGGGGAGAGGGACAATCAGCGTTGACCATGGCGGTTGAGATGCGCAGTCTGCCCGTCTGCACAAACAGTGAGCACGCCATGCCCGTCGCGTTCCCCGCCCCGTTGCCGAAGCCCTTCGACCCCGCACAGGCCCAGCTGGGCCGGGAGCGCTGGCGCGAAGAGGCGGCCAAGGGCGGGCCGGAGCTGGCGGCCTGGGCCGAGGCGTTCGCCGCCGACCCGGCCGGTGCGGCGCTGATCGACGCGGTGTGCGGCAACAGCCCGTACCTCGGCCAGTCGCTGACGCGCGAGCTGCCGTTCGTCCGCCGCACGCTGGAGGACGGCTTCGACACCGCCTTCCCCGCGCTGATGGCCGACCTGGAGCGCGACTTCGCGGCCGAGCGCGACATGGACCGGCTGATGACCGGGCTGCGCATCGCCAAGCGGCGCGCGGCGCTGCTGATCGGGTTGGCCGACATCACCGGCTCCTGGACGCTGGAGCAGGTCACCGGTTCCTTGAGCGACACCGCCGAGACAGGGCTCCGCCTCGCCGCCAACCACCTGCTGCGCAGGGCGGCGGAGGCCGGCACGCTGACGTTGCCGGATCCGGAACGTCCGTGGGAGGGGTCTGGCCTGATCGTTCTCGGCATGGGGAAACTGGGCGCGCGCGAACTCAACTATTCCAGCGATATCGACCTGATCGTGCTGTACGACGACGCCGTCGTGAAGACGGCCCAGCCGGACAACCTCGCCCGGACCTTCATCCGACTGGCGCGCGATCTGGTGCGCATTATGGATGAACGCACCCGGGACGGCTACGTCTTCCGCACCGACCTGCGCCTGCGCCCCGACCCCGGCGCCACGCCGCTGGCGGTTTCCGTCACCGCGGCCGAAATTTACTACGGCTCGGTCGGCCAGAACTGGGAGCGCGCGGCCATGATCAAGGCCCGCCCGGTCGCCGGCGACCTGGAGGCGGGCAAGGCCTTCATGCGCTTCCTGGAGCCGTTCGTCTGGCGCCGCCACCTGGACTTCGCTGCGATCCAGGACATCCACTCGATCAAGCGGCAGATCAACGCGCACAAGGGCCACCGCGAGGTGACCGTCAACGGCCACGACATCAAGGTCGGCCGCGGCGGCATCCGCGAGATCGAGTTCTTCGCCCAGACGCAGCAGCTGATCTACGGCGGCCGCGACATCCGCGTGCGCCCCTCCCCCACCCTCAAGGCCATCGAGGCGCTGTGCGAGGTCGGCCGCGTGGTGCCGGCGGCGGTGGAGGAGCTGGACCGCGCCTACCACTATCTGCGCCGGGTCGAGCACCGCATCCAGATGATCGAGGACCGGCAGACCCATCAGGTGCCGCCCGACGACCGCGGGGTCGAGCACCTCGCCCGCTTCCTCGGCTATGACGAGTCCGACGCCTTCCGCGCCGACCTGCTGGCCACCCTCGGCCTCGTCGAGGACCGCTACGCCGAGCTGTTCGAGGAGGCGCCGTCGCTGTCCTCCAACACCGGCAACCTCGTCTTCACCGGCACCGACGACGACCCCGGCACCGTCAAGACGCTGGCCGAGATGGGCTACCAGGACCCCAGCCGGGTCATCAGCGTGGTGGCGGCGTGGCACCGCGGGCGCTACCGCGCCACCCGCTCCGCCCGCGCGCGCGAGCTGCTGACCGAGCTGGTGCCCGGCCTGCTGCAGGCCTTCGCCAAGACGCCGGTGCCGGACACCGCGCTGATGAAGTTCGACGGCTTCCTGGAGAAGCTGCCGGCCGGCGTCGGCCTGTTCTCGCTGTTCTACTCCAACCCGGCGCTGCTGGAGCTGGTGGCCGAGATCATGGGCAACGCGCCGCGCATGGCCGAGGTGCTGTCGCGCAACCCGTCGCTGCTCGACGCGGTGCTGACGCCGGACTTCTTCGACGCCCTGCCCGGCCAGGACGTGCTGGCGCCGGAGTACGCCCGCGTCGTCTCCGCCGCGCGCGACTTCGAGGATTCGCTGGGGCTGGCGCGGCGCTGGACCAACGACCAGCGCTTCCGCGCCGGCATCCACATGCTGCGCAACATCACCGACGGCGACCGCTGCGGCCCGTTCCTCGCCGACCTCGCCGACGTGGTGGTGCCCGACATTGCGGCGCGCGTGCAGGAGGAGTTCGCGCGGCGGCACGGCACCGTCCCTGGCTCCGACTGGGTGATCGTCGCCATGGGCAAGCTGGGCAGCCGGCAGCTGACGCTGACCTCCGACATCGACCTGATCGTCATGTACGACTCGGCGCCCGCCGCCACCATGTCCGACGGCGCCAAGCCGCTGTCGGCCGGCGAGTACTACATCAAGCTGACGCAGCGCCTGACCAACGCCATCACCGCCCCCATGGGCGACGGCCGCCTGTACGAGGTGGACATGCGCCTGCGCCCCAGCGGCAACGCCGGGCCGCTGGCGACCTCGCTGGAGTCCTTCGTCAAGTACCAGCAGCAGGACGCCTGGACGTGGGAGCACATGGCGCTGACCCGCGCCCGCGTGCTCGGCGCCCGCACGCCCTTCGCGGAGAAGGTGGAGGCGGCGATCCGCGCCGCGCTGGTGCGCCCGCGCGACCCGGACAAGCTGCTGTGGGACGTCGCCGACATGCGCCGGCGGATCGACAAGGAGTTCGGCACCGACAACCCCTGGAACGTCAAGTACCACCGCGGCGGCCTGATCGACATCGAGTTCATCGCCCAGTACCTCCAGCTCCGCCACGCCGCGGAACAGCCGGCCGTGCTCAGCATCGGCACCGCCAACGCGCTGAAGGCGGCGGCGGCGAACGGCCTGCTGGACGCGGATGTGGCGAAGGACCTGGAGGCAACGCTGCGCCTGTGGCGCCGGGTGCAGGGGTTCCTGCGGTTGACGACCGACGGCGTGCTCGACCCGCGGCAGGTGTCGGAGACGCTGTTCGCCGGTCTGGCGCGAACCGCCTTCCCCGGAGAGGCGGCGCCGGTTGACTTCGCGGAACTCGACGCCAGAATCCGTGCGGTCGCCGCGCGGGCCCACGCCCACTTCCGCACCCTGGTGGAGGAGCCGGCGGCCAAGCTCACCCCGCCCGCCCATACCGAGGAACCCAACATACCATGACCGTAGAGGCCGGAACTCCCGCCCCCGACTTCACCATGCCGACCGACGGCGGCGGCAGCGTCACGCTGTCCGCGCTGCGCGGCAAGCCGGTGGTGCTGTACTTCTACCCGAAGGACGACACGTCCGGCTGCACCGCGCAGGCCTGCGGCTTCCGCGACCAGCTGCCCGACTTCCAGGGCGTCGACGCCACGGTGATCGGCGTGTCCAAGGACTCGGTCGCCAGCCACGACAAGTTCAAGGCCAAGTACGAGCTGCCCTTCACCCTCGCCTCCGACAAGGAGGCCGGAGTCGCCGAGGCCTACGGCGTCTGGGTCGAGAAGAGCATGTACGGCCGCAAGTACATGGGCATGGAGCGCGCCACCTTCCTGATCGACAAGGACGGCGTGGTCCGCAAGGTCTGGCGCAAGGTCAAGGTGCCGGGCCATGTGAAGGAGGTTCTGGAGGCGGTGAAAGGGCTGTAAGCCCCTCACCAACGGAAGCTTGGCCTCGGCGGGGCGGGGTATTCCCGGGATCGCTCGGACTAAACCCAACGCTTGTTTAGCAAGCAGCTTGGAATCTCTATAAAGTCCGCATGCAATGAAACGTTGGTTCGCTCCAGCGTCCCGGCAAGGAATTACCCCCATGAACGTCGCCAACATCGCCCGGCGTCTGGCTGCCGGTGAACTTCATTATGCGCTCGGCCGGTTCGAGACCGTGCGCCGCGGCTACAGCCTCGTGCGCGGCTTCGGACGCCGCCCACGCGGCGGGCCGCCGTTGGTGCCGACCTTATTCCCCCGGGTGGACGTGGCGGCGGCGGTGGAGGAGGTCCGACGGGAGTCGGTGGCCTTCGGCTTCGACCTGCCCGCCGAGGTGGTGGCCGAGCTGCAGACCTTCGCCCGCACCGCCACGCTGTACGACCGCGGCCTGCCCCGCCCCTTTCGCCACGAGGACGTGACGGACGGGCGGCTGGCCGACGGCACCCCCGCCGTCCTCGGCCTGATCCCCGAGCCCACGCAGAACGCCGCGGTCCGCCGCATCTGCAGCGACCACGTCCTGCTGGACGCCGTGGCCCAGTGCCTCGGCTACCGCCCGAAGAAGCTGATCCCGCGCCTGTTCTGGAGCTTCGCCACCCGGATGGACGAGGATGAGCGGCGCCGCCGCGGCCAGACCATCGACTGGCACTTCGACGTGCACGACTTCAACTTCTGCTCGGCCTGCTTCTACCTCAGCGACGTGACGGAGCGGACCGGGGCGCACGCGCTGGTGCGCGGCTCACACCGCGACAAGCCGCTGCGCTTCCTGGTCGGGTCCGCCAACGCGCCGCAGGACGAGGTCTTCGCCCATTTCGGCGCCGACCGCGCGATGATCATCGAAGGCCCGGCCGGCACCGGCTTCCTCGAGGACACCTCCTGCTTCCACCGCGCCATGCCGCCGCTGGAGGGCGAGCGCCTGATGATGCAGATCTGGTTCAGCTAGGATTTTCCCAAGAAACCGTCATGCCCGGGCTTGTCCCGGGCATCCACGTGCTTGAACGGTCCCAAAAGGTCCGGGTGCGTGGATGGCCGGGACAAGCCCGGCCATGACGATATGCGACGGTCAGAACTGCTCCTCGCTCAGCGCCATCACCGTGCGCTGGGCGCTGAGGATCGGCACCAGCAGGCCCTGCGTGCTCGGCAGGATCTGCTCGGCGTAGAAGCGGGCGGTGACCAGCTTGGCCTCCAGGAACGGCGCGTTGGCGCCCGGCTGGCGCAGGGACTCCAGCGCCTTGGCCGCCGCCTTCGCCATCATCCAGCCGCCGGCCACCGTGCCCCACAACCGCAAATAGTTCACCGCACCGGCCGCGGCGGCGCGGGCGTTGCCCTCCTGCTGGACGCGCACCACCCACTCCGTCGCCTGATCGAGCGTCGCCAGCGCGGTCGACAGGTTGGCGAGGATCGCCTGCATGTCGTCGCCGGGCGCGCCGTCCAACTCGGCCAGGGTGGCGCGGATCTCGGCGATGAAGGCGTTCGCCGCCGCCCCGCCGTCGCGGCCGACCTTGCGGAAGACGAGGTCGTTGGCCTGGATGCCGTTGGTGCCCTCGTAGATCGGCGTGATGCGGGCGTCGCGGTAGTGCTGCGCCGCCCCGGTCTCCTCGATGAAGCCCATGCCGCCATGCACCTGCACGCCCAGCGAGGTGACCTCGCAGCCGATGTCGGTGGACCACGCCTTGACGATCGGCGTCACCAGATCGATGCGCGCCTGCGCCGTCTTCCGCACCTCGGCGTCCTCGTGGCTGCGCGCGAGGTCGAGTTGCGTGCCGGCGTAGAGCGCGAGGGCGCGCGCCGCCTCGGTCTTGGCGCGCATCTCCAGCAGCATGCGGCGGACGTCCGGGTGGTGGATGATCGACACCGCGGGCCCGCGGGCGTCGGCGACGTCCTTGCTCTGCACGCGGGTGCGGGCGTAGTCGCGCGCCTGCTGGTAGGCGCGCTCGGCCAGCGCGATGCCCTGGATGCCGACGCCCAGGCGGGCGTTGTTCATCATGGTGAACATGTACTCCAGGCCGCGGTTCTCCTGGCCGACCAGAGTGCCGATGGCGCCGTCGTGGTCGCCGAAGGCCATGACGCAGGTCGGGCTGGCCTTGATGCCCAGCTTGTGCTCCAGGCTGGCGGCGCGGGCGTCGTTGCGGTCGCCCAGGCTGCCGTCCTCCCTGACCAGGAACTTCGGCACGATGAACAGCGAAATGCCCTTCACCCCGGCCGGAGCGTCCGGCAGGCGCGCCAGCACGAGATGGACGATGTTCTCGGCCATGTCGTGCTCGCCGTAGGTGATGAAGATCTTCTGACCCGAAATGCGATAGGTACCGTCCTCCGCCCGCACCGCGCGCGTGCGCACCGCGGCGAGGTCGGAACCGGCCTGCGGCTCGGTCAGGTTCATGGTGCCGGTCCAGGTGCCGGCGATCAGCTTGGGCAGGTAGGTCGCCTTCTGCTCGGCGCTGCCGTGCTCGGTCAGCAGGTCCACGGCGCCCTGGGTCAGCAGCGGGCACAGGCCGAAGGACAGGTTGGCGGCCTGCCACATCTCCTGCGCCGCGAACTGCACGGTCCACGGCAGTCCCTGGCCGCCGTAGTCCGGCTCGAACGGCAGGCTGCCCCAGCCGGCCTCGACGAACTGGGCGTAGGCCTCCGTCCACCCCGTCGGCGTGCGCACCACGCCGTTCTCCAGCACCGAGCCCTCCTTGTCGCCCACCGTGTTGAGCGGCGCGAGCACGCCGGAGGCGAACTTGCCGCCCTCCTCCAGGATGGCGTCCACGACGTCGGGCGTGGCGGACTCGAAGGCGGGCAGACCGGCCACGCGGTCGAAGCCGACCACCTCGTTCAGCAGGAAGCGGAAGTCGGCGACAGGGGCGGTGTAGGGGATCATGGAACGCGTGGCCCTCCCGAGACCGTGCAGGTGTTGTTCTTGTGGCCCGGCAGAATACCGCGCCGTATGGTGGTTGGCGATACGCCGTTGGCGCAGGGCCGCCAGCCCAGCGCATTACCTTTACGTAAACGTCATCAAGCGCGCAAGGGGCGAGAGAATGGATCCGGCGCTAGCGGAACTCGCAAGGCGCAACAGCTTCCGTGGGGTGATCGCGGCGGACGAGGTGCAGCACCTTGGCCTCGCGCTGCCGGACCTGCTGCCGCTGGCGGCGCGCTACGCCCGGCCGCCGGTGTCGGGCTTCTCCGTCGGCGCGGTCGCGCAGGGTCTGTCGGGCGCGGTGTACCTCGGCGCCAACATCGAGTTCCCCGGCCAGCCGCTCAACGCCTCGGTGCACGCCGAGCAGAGCGCCGTCGCCAACGCCTGGATGCACGGGGAGCGCGGGCTCTCCCTCCTGGCCGTCACCGCCGCGCCCTGCGGCCACTGCCGGCAGTTCCTGCACGAGCTGGCGCACCCGCCCACCCTGCTGCTGCCCGGCCGCGAGCCCAGCCCGCTCTCGACGTTCCTGCCCGACGCCTTCGGCCCGCATGACCTCGGCATCGCCGGCGGGCTGATGGATCCGGCCGACCACCGCCTGACCATCGACTCCGACGACCCGCTGCTGCGCGCCGCGCTGGAGGCCGCCAACGCCAGCCACGCCCCCTACACCCGCGCGTACGCCGGCGCGGCGCTGCGCACCGCGGACGGCGCGGTGGTCACCGGCCGGTACGCCGAGAACGCCGCCTTCAACCCCGGCCTGCCCCCGCTGCAATGCGCCGTGGCGTTGCTGGTGCTTTCCGGGCGCTCGCTGGACGAGGTGACCGCCGCCGCGCTGGTCGAGCACCCGGCGCCCGCCAGCCACGCCGAACCGGCCCGCGCGCTGCTCGCCCCGCTCGGCATTCCTGTCACCGTGGCGCTGGCACGCCCATTGCAAAGCTAGGGGCGAACCCCAGCAGGGATTGCCGCCATGACCTTCGCCTCCGCCATCGCCCAGTCCGCCCAGTCGGCCATCCAGGCCCAGAAGACGCCGCGCGGCCCCGCCGAGGTGGAGGCGGCGGTGCGCAACGCCAGCGCCAAGACCGGGGTCAATTTTGCCTACCTCATGGAAAAAGCTGCCACCGAGAGCGGGTTCCGCACCGACGTGAAGTCGTCCTCGTCCAGCGCCACCGGGCTCTACCAGTTCATCGACTCGACGTGGCTGACCACGCTGAAGGAGCACGGCGGCGACCACGGCCTGGGCCAGTACGCCAACGCCATCCAGACCCGCTCCGACGGCCGCCCCTACGTGTCCGACCCGGAGATGCGCAACAAGATCCTCGAGCTGCGCAAGGACCCGAACGTCTCCGCCCTCATGGCCGCCGAGTTCACCAAGGACAACCAGGACTACCTGAAGGAAAACGTCGATAAGGGCAGCATCGGCTCGACCGAGCTGTACATGGCGCACTTCCTGGGCGCGGCGGGCGCGGCGAAGTTCCTCAACGCCATGCACGACAGCCCGAACCGGCAGGCGCAGGACCTGTTCCCCGAGGCGGCGGCGGCCAACAAGGCGGTGTTCATCGACAAGGACACCGGCCGCGGCAAGACGCTGAAGGAGATTTACGACCGCTTCGCCAAGCGCTTCGACGAGATCGGCGGGTCGCCCGCGGTTTCGGCGACCGAGCGGGTGCGCCGCCAGGACATGCCGGACGGCTTCACCACGCAGATGCCGAGCGTCTCCGCCCGCACCATCGGCGGCACGCCGCTGTCGATGTACCAGATCCTGGCGCTGAACGCGCTGGAGACGCCGGACGAGGCGGAGACCAACACCATGCGCCCCGGCAACCGCAAGTCCGTCTCCCAGCCGGAACGCCACCGCATGCGCGACGAGCCGGTGCGCGGCGACCAGACGCCGGAGACGGGGTTGGGCCTCGGGCTGGGGCGGACGCCGTTCGGGCAGGCGGCGTAACAGTTACGATGGCCCCCTCCCCATCCCTCCCCCGCTTCGCGGGAGAGGGGGCTGCCGACGACGCGGCGGAGTTCCCTCCACCTCGAAGAGGGGGAGGGCTAGGGAGGGGGCAAAACCTGCCTCAGGGCAGCAGCTTCCCCGGATTCATGATCCCCTTGGGATCCACCGCCGCCTTCACCGCGCGCATCAGGTCCAGTTCCACCGGGCTCTTGATGTGCGGCATGTCGTCCTTCTTGAACCGCCCCACCCCGTGCTCGGCCGAGATGGAGCCGTCCAGCTCCAGCACGATCCCGTTGACGATGTGGGTGATCTCCTCCCAGCGGTCCATGTAGGCCGCCGTGTCGGCCCCCGCGGGCTGGCTGAGGTTGAAGTGGATGTTGCCGTCGCCGACATGGCCGAACGGCGTGACGCGGATGCCGGCGCAGGCCGCCTCGACCGCCGCGGTCGCCTTCTCCAGGAACTCGGCGACGCGGCTCACCGGGATCGACACGTCGTTCTTGATCGAGCCGCCCTCGAACTTCTGCGCCTCGACGATCGCCTCGCGGATGAACCACAGCTGGTTGGACTGGCTCTCGCTCGCCGCCAGCGTCGCGTCGGTGGCCAGCCCGGCCTCGAACGCCTCGCCCAGCGCCGCCTCGAAGTTCTCGCGGAACGCATCGGACTGCGTGCCGGCGGTCAGCTCGGTCAGCACGTACCAGGGCGACGGCTCGGACAGCGGGTCCACCGTGCCGGCGACGTGCTTGAGCGCGAATTCCAGGCAGCGGCGCGACATCAGCTCGTACGCCGCCACCGCGTCGCCCGACGCGGCGCGCAGGCGCGCCAGCAGCGCGATGGCGGACTCGGGGTCCGGTACGGCGACGAACGCCGTCTCCACCTGCCGCGGCCGCGGGTAGAGCTTCAGCACCGCGGCGGTGATGATGCCCAGCGTGCCCTCGCCGCCGATGAACAGGTGCTTGAGGTCGTAGCCAGTGTTGTTCTTGCGCAGCCGGCGCAGGCCGTTCCACACCCGCCCGTCCGGCAGCACCACCTCCAGTCCCAGCACGAGGTCGCGCATGTTGCCGTAGCGCAGCACGTTGATGCCGCCGGCGTTGGTGGAGATCAGGCCGCCGACTTGGGCTGTGCCCTCGGCCCCCAGGCTCATGGGCAGCAGGCGGTCCTGCTCCTTGGCGGCCTCCTGCGCGGTCTTCAGCACGACGCCGGCCTCGGCGGTCATGGTGTAGTTCAGCGGGTCGAGGTCGCGGATGCGGTTCATGCGCGACAGGCTCAGCACGATCTCCGTCCCCGCCTCGTAGGGGATGGAGCCGCCGACCAGCGAGGTGTTGCCACCCTGCGGCACGATGGGCTGCCCCGCCTCGGCGCAGGCCTTGACCACCGCCGCCACCTCGTCCGTGCTGGCCGGGCGCACCACCGCCGGGCTGTCGCCCTTGAAGCGCCCGCGCCACTCGGCGAGGTACGGCGCCATGTCCGCCGGCTCGGTGATCAGGCCGTTGGGGCCGACGATGGAACGGATGCGGTCGAGAAGGGCGGAGACGGTCATGGCGCGGTCCGGGATTTCGAATTCGGGCGAGCGGCAACCTACCCTCTCCCTTCCGGCATTTCCAGGCCGAGCGCTATTCGAGCCGCGCACGGTCAAGCCGCGCGCCGTAAAGGTTGCAGTCGGTGAGGTCGGCTCCTTCCAAGCGGGCCTCGCGCAGGTCCGCGTTGCGCAAGTCGGCTCCGGTCAGCGTGGCGCCGCGCAGATCGGCCGGCCAGCGCCGCCCGCTCACCCGGCCCTCGGCGTCCAGAAGTTCCATGGGGCCGAGCACGGCCGACGTGCAGCGTGCGTCCGTCAGATCCGCGGACGACAGGTTCGCTCCCAACAGGCTCGCATGGTCCAGGTCGGCACCGCGCAGGCGCGAGCCGGACAGGTTGGCCAGCGGCAGCGCGCTGTGCCGGAAGCTCGCCTTGGTCAGGCTGCAATTTCTCAGCACCGCCCCCCGCAGGTCGCAGGCATCGAAGCTCAGGCCGTCCAGCGTTTCGCCGTCGAGGCTCAACCGCTCTCCAGCGGCTCCGTTGCTGGTGATCCACAGAACGTGCCGGGTCAGCATCTCCTCGATGCGGTCCGGAAGACGGTCGCCGCTGTCGCGCGTGACGGCGCCGTACAGCTGCGCCCCCTCGAAGTCGCCGTCCGACAGGCGGACGTTCCGCAACTCGGCGTCACGCAGATCGGCGTGCCGGAACACCGCGCCCGCCGTCCGGGCGTTGTCGAGGATGGCGCCTTTCAGCTTGGCGTCGGTGAAGTCCGCACCGGACAGATCAGCGCCGCTGAGATTGGCGGCGAACAGCTTGGCCTCGCGGAAGCTCGCGCCGTGGAGCCTGGCACCGGACAGGTCGACCTGCGACAGGTCGGCTCCCTCGAAATCGGCGTCCGACAGGTCGGCACCCGCCAGCGTCGCCGGTCGGGCGCGGAGGCGGCGCTCCCGGCCCAACCAGAAAACGAGTTGGCCGGGCCGCAGGTCGGCTCCCCGCAGCACGGCGTCCGAAAGCCGTGCTCCCATCAGGTTGGCCCCCCTCAGGTCGGCGCGGCACAGGCTGGCCTGCCTCAGGTCGGCGCCCGTCAGGTTCGAGCCGAAGAGATCCGCAAGGTCGAAGACGCTTCCCGTCAGCTTGGCGGCGCTGAGGTCGGCGCCCACCAGAACGGCCCGCGACAGGGTCAGGTTGCTGAGATCCTTCGCGGACAGAGACACGCCCTTGAACGCGAACAGACGCCCGTTCGGGCGTCCGTCCAGGAACGCCTTGTGGGCAGCCGCGGCTTGCAGAAGCTCGCTGCTGGTCAGCGACGCCCTTTCCTGGACGCCGTCGGGCAGGGGATGCGCTAGATCGTTCGACGACATTGTGGCATGTGCGAGCTTGCGGCGCCGGTCCGGATCACGTCAAACGGTGTACGAACATAGCCGGGCGTCGGATCGCCGCCATGTCTATTATCTCGGCGCCGCCGCCCGCCGGAGCCTGTCGTTGATCGCCACCCCCAATCCCTCCTCCGGGATCGGCATCACGGCGATGGCGCGGACACCCGGCTTGTCGAGCGCCCGCAGGTGGTGGAAGAGGTTGGCCGCCGCCTCGTTGAGGTCGCCTTCCAGCGACAGGTTCAGCTTCTCCCGGCCGCCGCGCACGAAGCGGTCGGGGCCGAAGCTCAGCAGCGCCTCGTCGTCCTCCGCCCCCTGGGCGTTCAGGCGCACCGCGGCCCGCGGGGCGTAGTGGCTGGCCAGCTGGCCCGGCGACTTCGGCGCGTCCGGGTCGCCGGAGGAGACCAGGATCGGCCCGATCAGCCGCTCGATCTCCTCGCGCAGCACGGCGCCGGGGCGCAGCAGCACCGGCGTCTCGCCGGACAGGTCGAGCACCGTGGATTCCAGCCCGACCGGGCAGCGCCCGCCGGCCAGCACCGCGGCAACCTTCTCGCCCAGGCTCTCCACCACGTGCATCGGCGTGGTCGGGCTGACCGCGCCGGAGCGGTTGGCGCTGGGCGCGGCGATGGGCCGGCCGGCGGCCTTCAGCAGCGCCTGGCCGATGGGGTGGTTGGGAACGCGCACCGCCACGGTGTCGAGCCCGGCCGAGACCAGCAGCGACAGCCCGGCCTCGTCCCGGCGCCGCAGGACCAGCGTCAGCGGCCCGGGCCAGAACTGCTCGGCCACCGCCTCGGCGCGCTCGTCGAAGACGGCGACCCTCTCGGCCGACGCCGTGTCCGGCACGTGCACGATCAGCGGGTTGAACTGCGGCCGGCCCTTGGCGGCGAAGATCGCCGCGACGGCGGTCTCGCTGGTGGCGTCGCCGCCCAGGCCGTAGACCGTCTCGGTCGGGAAGGCGACCAGCTCGCCGGCGCGCAGCAGTGCGCCCGCCTTCTGCAGGGCGGCGGCGTTCGGATGGAGGATTTCGGGGCGTTGCGTGCTCACGGTGCGGCTTTTAAGCGGATGGGGCGGGGAAGTCAAAGCGTCCGGTTGCGCGGACTCGCCCCAACGGCTATGAGGGATGCGCGCAATTCAGAACAAAATGATGGGTGCAGGCATGGCGGGCAAGGTCTTCACCGTGGCGCAGCAGAAGGGCGGAGCCGGCAAGACCACGCTGGTGGCACACCTCGCCATCGCCTGGATGCAGTTGGGCTACAAGGTCGCCACGGTGGACATCGACCCGCAGGGCAGCCTGACCCGCTGGTTCGAGGTGCGCAGCGAGGCCACCGGCGGCGAGCCCGGCTTCACCCACGTGCAGATCACCGGCTGGCGCACCCAGGCGGAGGTGGAGAAGCTGGCCCGCGACCATGACGTTGTGGTCATCGACAGCCCGCCGCACGCCCAGACCGAGGCCCGCATCGCGGTGCGCGCCGCCAGCCTCGTCATCGCCCCGGTGCAGCCCAGCCCGATGGACCTGTGGGCGGTGCAGCCGACCCTCGACCTCGCCCGGCAGGAGAAGCGCCGGCTGTTCCTGGTGCTCAACCGCGTGCCGCCGCGCGCCAGGCTGGCCGACGAGCTGATCGCGAAGGTGCGCGACCTGGTGAACCCGCCCGACATCGAGCTGGCCGAGGCGCAGATCGGCAACCGCACCGCCTACGCCGGCACGCTGCTGACCGGCCTGTCGGTCACCGAGGCCGCCAAGCGCACGCAGGCGGCGGCGGAAATGCAGACGCTGGCGACGGAGATCCTGCGGCACGGCGCCTGACCTCAGGCCGCCCCCCGCACCGTCCGCCACGCGCTGAAGCCGATGTAGTACGCCCCTGCCGCCAGCCACACGGCGAAGGGCAGCATCGGGCGTTCCGGGTGGACGGTGACCAGCCACGCCGCCGACACCAGCCACGCCGTGGTGGCCAGCGCGTTCAGCGGCAGCAGCGCGCGCACCCGCAGCGGGTGCAGGAACTTCACCGGGATGAAGGTCAGCACGCCCAGCGTGGCGATCACCGCGGCGTTGACCGTCGGCCCCAGGCCGAGCAGCCACAGGCACAGCACCACCACGTTCCAGATCGCCGGGAAGCCGACGAAATAGTGGTCGGCGCTCTTCATCCCGGTGTTGGCGAAGCAGTACAGCGACGTCACCAGCATCCACGCCGCCCCCGGCATGGCCAGGCTGCGCGGCAGCAGGTCGAACCACACGACGAACACCGCCGGCACCAGCACGTAGGTCAGGTAGTCGATCACCAGGTCGAGCACCGCGCCGTCGATGCCCGGCAGCGCTTCCTTCACCCGCAGCGAGCGGGCGAAGGTGCCGTCGATGCCGTCCACCACCAGCGCCAGCCCGAGGAAGGTGAAGCACGCTGCCGCCTCCCCCTGCCCCGCCGCCATCAGCGCCGCGAAGCCCAGCACCGCGCCGAACGCGGTGAACCCGTGCACCGCCCAGGCGGCGAGCCGCCGGCCGGCTGAAACCGCTCTGCCCGACACCACCCTACTCCGCCGCGCGGGTGTGCGCGGCCGGCGGCCAGCCGGCGAAGGCCTCGCTCTCCTCCAGCGCGCCCGGCAGCGGGCCGCCGGTCGCCCAGTCCAGCAACTCCACCGTGTGCACGATGGGGATGCCGGTGCCGGTGGCGATCTGGGTGATGCAGCCGAGGTTGCCGGCGGCCACCGCGTCGGGCTCGGTGCTCTCGATGTTGCGCACCTTGCGGTCGCGCAGCGCCTCCGACAGCTCGGGCTGCAGCATGTTGTAGGTGCCGGCCGAGCCGCAGCAGATGTGCCCCTCGGGGACCTCGCGCACCTCGAAGCCGGCGGTGCGCAGCAGGGCGCGCGGCGGGTCCTTGATGCGCTGGCCGTGCTGCATGGAGCAGGCGGAATGGTACGCCACCACCTGCCCGGTCGGGCGCGTCGGCCCGGTCAGGCCGATCTCCGCCAGGAACTCGGTGACGTCGCGGGCGAGCGCCGCCACGCGCCTGGCGTCGGCCTCCAGCGCGTGGCCGGCGAACATGTGGCCGTAGTCCTTCACCGTGGTGCCGCAGCCGGACGCGTTGATGATGATGGCGTCCAGCCCGTTCCCGTCGATCTCCTTGACCCAGGCGGCGATGGTCTTCGCGGCGGAGCCGTGCGACAGGTCGGTCTTGCCCATGTGGTGGGTCAGCGCGCCGCAGCAGTCGGCGCCCTTCGCCACCACCACCTCGACGCCGTGGCGGTTCAGCAGGCGGATGGTCGCCTCGTTGATCTGCGGCGCCAGCACCTGCTGGGCGCAGCCGATCAGCAGCGCGACGCGCTTCGTCCGCACGCCCTCGGCCGGATGGACGCCGGGTCGGTCGACGGCGCTCGGCCCCGGCACCGACTTGGGTGCCAAGTGCAGCATGGCGCCGACGCGGCCGGGGATCAGGTTGCGGAACGGCCGCGCCACCCAGGCGCCGAGCAACGCCAGCCGGAACAGCCGCGGGTTCGGCAGCACCTTGGCCAGCAAGTTGCGCAAGTGCCGGTCGACGGGGGGGCGGGTATAGGTCTTCTCGATGTGCTCGCGCCCGCGGTCGACCAGGTGCATATAGTCCACGCCCGACGGGCAGGTGGTCATGCAGGACAGGCACGAGAGGCAGCGGTCGATGTGCTTGACCACCTTGGGCGACGGCGGCCCGCCCTTCTCGAACATGTCCTTGATCTGGTAGATCCGGCCGCGGGGCGAGTCCAACTCGTCGCCCAGCGTGATGTAGGTCGGGCACGTCGCCGTGCAGAAGCCGCAGTGCACGCATTTGCGCAGGATGCGCTCGGCCTCCTGGACTTCGGGCTTGGCGAGCTGGGCGAGGGTGAAGTTGGTCTGCATGCGTCGTTACACCATCCTGCCGAAGCCCCGCTTCCCTCGGCCGTCACTCCCGCGAAGGCGGGGATCCGGACCTTTGGCAGCGGGCCGCTGTGCGAACCCTGGATCCCCGCCTTCGCGGGGATGACGAGAAAAAAGCTACACCCCCGCGTAGATGCGGCCGGGGTTCAACAGGCGTTTGGGATCGAAGCTCTCCTTGACGCGCGCGGCGAGCGTGGCCAGGGGCTCGGGCTGCGGGTGATAGACGGGCACGGAGGCGCGCACGTCGTCCGGTGCCCGGATCAGCGTGGCGTGGCCGCCGGTGCCGTCCAGGCAGGCGCGTATGTCGGCAGCGCCGGGCACCGCCGCAACCCACAGCAGGCCGCCGCCCCAGTCGAAGTACAGGTCAGCCTCCGTGGTCTCGCGGATGGCCGCGGCGACGCGGGGGCCTTCGGTGGGCGGGACGGAGAGCTTCCACACCAGCCGCTCCGCCGGCTGGGCGAAGAACGCCACGTCCCGAATCTCACGCCACAGCGCCAGCGACTCGTCCCGCTCCAGCACCGCGTCGGCGCCCAGCTCGTCCGTCAAGGCCGCGACGCGGGCGGCGACCGACGGCCCGAAGCCTTCCAGGCGGATGCAGGTCGCCGCCCCGCCCAGCCGCGCCACCACGCCCGAGCGCGCCGCCACGGCCGCCGGCAGGTGCGCCGCGCCCGACACCTCGTGCGGGCTCTGCAAGGCCAGGGTCAGCGCACGCACCGCCTCGGAGTCGTCCCTGCCGAGCAGCACCAGCGTCCGCACGTCCTCCGGCGCCGGGAGCACCTTCAGCGTCACCTCGGTCATCGCGGTCAGCGTGCCCATGGAGCCGGCCATCAGCTTGGGCACGTCGTAGCCGGTGACGTTCTTCACCACCTTGCCGCCGCCCTTGTAGACCTCGCCGCGCCCCGACACGCCCTCGACGCCGAGGAAGTGGTCGCGCGCCGACCCCGCCTGGATGCGCCGCGGCCCGGTCAGCCCGGCGGCCAGCATGCCGCCCACCGTGCCGCCACCCGCGGGCAGTCCGTACAGCGGCCCGAGGTCCTGCGGCTCGAAGGCGAAGTGCTGGCGCCGCTCGGCCAGCATCGGCAGCACCTCGGCGAGCGGCGTGCCGGCCTTAACGGTCAGCACCAGCTCTTCCGGTTCGTAGGCCACCACGCCGGAGAGCGCGGAGAGGTCGAGCGCGTAGGCGGCCTGCACCGGGCGGCCGAGTCGGCGCTTGGTTCCGGTGCCCAGCACCTCCAGCGGCTCGCCGTTGGAGAGCGCCCATTGCACCGAGTCGGCCAGCTGGGCGGCGGTGTCAGGCTTGAAGGTCGTGATCGTCATACGGCCTCAGAACCTCGGGATGTCGGGGAACGGCAGCTTGCCGCCGGAGATGTGCAGGCGGCCCAGCTCGGCGCAGCGGTGCAGTTCGGGGAAGACCTTGCCAGGATTGAGCAGGCCGTCCGGGTCGAAGGCGCATTTCAGGCGCTGCTGCTGCTTCAGGTCGGCCTCGGCGAACTGGTGGGTCATCAGGTCGCGCTTCTCGACGCCCACCCCGTGCTCGCCGGTCAGCACGCCGCCGACATCGACGCAGAGCTTCAGGATGTCGTTGCCGAACTCCTCCGCGCGCTCCAGCTCGCCGGGATTGTTGGCGTCGTAGAGGATCAGCGGGTGCAGGTTGCCGTCGCCGGCGTGGAAGACGTTGGCGACTCGCAGCCCGTGCTTCTCCGACAGCTCGCGCATGCGCTGCAGCACCAGCGGCAGCTTCTTGCGCGGGATCGTCCCGTCCATGCAGTAATAGTCGGGGCTGATCCGGCCGACCGCCGGGAAGGCGGCCTTGCGGCCGGCCCAGAACACCAGCCGCTCCTCCTCGCTGTTGGAGACGCGGGCGTAGACCGCGCCCTTGTCCTTGGCGATCGCCTCGACCGTGCCGATCAGGTAGTCCACCTCGGCCGGCGGGCCGTCCAGCTCGACGATCAGCAGCGCCTCGACGTCGAGGGGGTAGTTGGCGTGGACGAAGTCCTCGGCGGCGTGGATGGCCGGCTTGTCCATCATCTCCATGCCGCCGGGGATGATGCCGGCGGCGATGATGGCCGCCACGCAGTCTCCGGCCTGCTCGTTGGTCGGGAAGCCCAGCAGCACGGCGCGCGCGGTGGCCGGCTTCTTCAGGATGCGCACCGTCACCTCGGTGACCACGCCTAGCAGCCCCTCGGAGCCGGTGACGATCCCCATGAGGTCGTAGCCGCCGGCCTCCAGGTGCCTGCCACCGAGGCGCAGGATGGTGCCGTCCATCAGCACCATCTCGACGCCCAGCACGTTGTTGGTGGTCAGCCCGTACTTCAGGCAGTGCACGCCGCCGGAGTTCTCGGCGATGTTGCCGCCGATGGTGCAGGCGATCTGGCTGGACGGGTCGGGCGCGTAATAGAAGCCCTTGTGCGCCACCGCGTTGGAGATGCCGAGGTTGGTCACGCCCGGCTGCGTCACGACGCAGCGGTTGTCGTAGTCGATCTCCAGGATCTTGTTGAACTTGCCCATGCCGAGCAGGATTCCGTCGGCCAGCGGCAGCGCTCCGCCCGACAGCGAGGTCCCCGCCCCGCGCGGCACGACCTTGACGCCCATCTCCTTGCAGGCCTTGAGCACCTGGGAGACCTGTTGGGTGGTGCTGGGCAGCACGACGACGAGCGGTGGCTGGCGGTAGGCGGTGAGGCCGTCGCACTCGTAGGCGCGCAGCTCGTCCTCATCGACGATCACGCCTTCGCCGGGCACGATGGCGCGCAGGCGCTCGACGATCTCGCGGCGGCGGGAAATGATTCCCGCGTCCGGGGTGGGCATCTTCATGCCAGCCCTCTCCTCCCACTTGTTTCATCAAGTGGTAACACCGGCAAAAGCGACCGGGCAAGGAAAGGATTCAGGCAAAAGCAAAGCCGCGCCGGAAACACCGGCGCGGCCTGAACACGCTCTGCTGCAGCGCGGCCGGACGAGCCGGCCGGCGGTATCAGCCCTGACGGGCCTTGAAGCGCGGGTTCTGCTTGTTGATGACGTAGACGCGGCCCTTGCGGCGAATCACGCGGCAAGCCTTGTGGCGCGTCTTCATCGACTTGAGCGAGTTCACGATCTTCATGATACGAATTCCTGGTGCTTGAGATCAGCGGCGTGTTCGTAGGGCGCGGAACATAGTGCGGTGGATCGGGCCTGTCAACGCCCGATGGCACCCGCCGGAGACTCCCCTATTCCGCCGGCTTCAGCGCGTAGAACCGGTAGCAGCGCAGCCCGTTGTCCAGCGCCGACACGCGGCGCGCCCACAGTTCGATCTCGTCCATCACCGCCACTTTGGTCTCGTGCGCCAGGGAGTACTGCTCCAGCACCTGGGTGAAGCCCTGCAGCGCGGTGAGGATCAGGTGGCGATGGGTATCGGTGATGTCCTCGGCGATGCGCAGGTCGAGGTTGCGCTGGGCGAAGGCGTTCTGCATCTGCTCCAGCGACCAGAGGTTGGGCTCCTGCGGCTCGTGTTCGGCCCAGGCGGCGACCATCGCGCGATTCGGCTTGGGGCCGAGGATGTAGTCGGTGATCAGCAGGTGGCCGCGCGGCTTCAGCGCCGCCTCGATGCCGTCGAACATCTGGTCCTTGTCGCGGACGGTGAACAGGCCCTCCTTGTAGACGATGCCGTCGACGCGCTTGGGGAAGCTGAAGCACTCGGGATCGTAGCCCTCGATGGGGGCGCGCTTGTCGAGCCCGGCCATGTGCGAGCGCTCCATCCCCGCCTTGGCGAGCAGCGGCGAGGCCTCCAGTCCGGTCACCCAGCAGCCGAACTGCTGCGCCATGGTGCGGCTGGCGCCGCCCAGCCCGGCCGAGAGGTCGAGCGCGCTCATCGCCGGGTTGAGGCCCATCGGCTTGACCAGATAGGAGATGTGCTCGGTCCCGCCCGGCGTGCTGAAGCCCTTGCCCCACAGCCGTTCCGCCACCTCGATCCGGGTGGCCGACCACAGCGGCTTGCCCCAGCGGTTCTGTCCGGCCTCCGGCGGCTTGCCGGCCGACTTGGCCGCCGAAGCGGGAGCGGACCCGGCCGCGTCCTCACCCTTGCGCCGCTTCAGCCCGGCAAGGTCGTAGCCTTCCCACCACGCGTACAGGCGGGTCTTCAGGTTGAGGGGCGGAGCGTCGCCGGACTCGGGCTTGTCGGTCATCGCACGGCGCGCTCCGGCGCGCTTGGTCAGGGGTGAGTACGATACGATGCTGACGTTACCGTAACGCCCCCGCTCAAGGCTAATCAATAGTTGTCGCACCAACCTTCGTTGCAGGGGCGGAGGCGATGTGGGTTCCGCCCGAGCGCAGCACCGCGTGGCAGGCCGGCGGCAGGTGCGGGTTGCGCGGGCGCGCCCGCTCCGGCGGGGTCTCGGTCACCGGCACCGCACGGCGCAGCCAGCCCTGCAGGTCGTCGCCGCAGCCGTCGCCGTCCGGCCGCTCGCGCTGCTCCTCGCACTGCGGGCTGCCCGGCGGACAGCTCAGCCGGACGTGCATGTGGCCGTCGTGGCCGTGCCAGGGGCGCAGCTTGCCCAGCCAGTCCCGGCTCTTCCACTCCTTGGCGCACAACTCTCGCTTGATGGTCGGGCTGACGAAGATGCGCGACACGCGCGGGTCGCTGGCGGCGATTCGGATCAGCTCCGCCTGCTTCGCCGACCAGTCCTCGGTGACGCGGCGGATGTCGTAATCGACGTACTTGATCTCCTCCAGGTGCTCGCGCGCGGCGCGGCCCATGGGCGGCAGGTCGAGGCGCAGCCAGACGTCGGCGTCCAGACCGATCTGGTGGCTAGCGTGGCCGAAACTCATCGGCCCGCCGCGCGCCTGCGACATGTCGCCGATCAGCGCGGTGCCCAGTCCGGCAACCGCCACCTTCTGGCCGAAACCCTTGAGGAACTCCACCAGCGCCGGGTGGCCGTAGTTGCGCTGCCGCGACAGGCGGATCACCTGGTACCCGGTGCCCTCCCCCGGCAGCGCCACGCCACCCGACAGGCATCCCGCTGCGTAGCCGCCGATGGCCTGCGCCACCCCCTGCGCCGGGCCGCCGGTGCGGCTCCAGGCGATGGGCGTGTAGCCGGCCGGCCCGGTGGGGCGGATCTTGGCTTTTTTCGCTTTCGCCTTGGACGCGGAGACCTTGATCGGGTGGTCGGAACGGCGCTGCTTCGCATCGGCGTCTCCCGCGGCGAGGGCCAGCGCGCACACCACCACAAGCACCCCGCCGAGCATCCGCCGCATCGCTTATCCCCCGCCGAACGCGATGGGCGGATTTAAACTTAACGTTCCTTAATGAAAGATGGAGGACACCCCCGGCGGGCGCATTTGTCACGGGCTCAATCCAGCGTCTGGCGGTAGCGCTTCAGCGCGATCACCGTGACCACCACCAGGAAAGCGGTCAGCGGCCCCAGCTCGCCCAGGATGTCGGACAGGCCGTTGCCCTTCAGCAGGATGCCGCGGACGATGCGCAGGAAGTGCGTCAGCGGCAGCACCTCGCCGATGGCCTGCGCCCACTCCGGCATGCCGCGGAACGGGAACATGAAGCCGGACAGCAGCATCGACGGCAGGAAGAAGAAGAACGACATCTGCATCGCCTGCAGCTGGTTCTTCGCCACCGTCGAGAAGGTGAAGCCGACCGCCAGGTTGGCGGCAATGAACAGGATCATCACCACCGACAGCAGCGCCAGGCTGCCGACGACGGGCACGCCGAACAGCAGCCGCGCCGCCGCCACGATGATCACCACCTGCACGTAGCCGACGCCGATGTAGGGCAGGATCTTGCCCAGCATCACCTCGAACGGGCGGACCGGCATGGCCAGCAGGTTCTCCATGGTGCCGCGCTCGCGCTCGCGCGTGACGGCCAGCGCCGTCATCATCACCATGGTCATGGTGAGGATCGTCCCCATCAGCCCGGGCACCACGTTGTACTGGGTGATGCCCTCCGGGTTGTAGCGGCGGTGGATGCGCAGCTCGACGGGATCGGGGGTGGCGCGCAGGCCGGCCAGCGGCCCGCTGAGGTCGCGGTCGAGCGCGCTGCGGGCGATCTGGGTGAGGGCACCCAGCGCGTTGGAGGTAGCGGCCGGGTCGGTGGCGTCGGCTTCCACCAGCAGCACTGGGCGGGTGCCGCGCTGCAGGTCGCGCCCGAAGCCGGCGGGGATGGTGACGGCGAACTGCACGCGGCCCTCGGACAGCAGCTCGTCCAGTTCGGCCTCGGACCGGACGGCGCGGGTCATGGCGAAGTAGCCGGAGTTGGCCATGGCGGCGACCAGCGTGCGGGCGAAGGGGCTCTCGTCGGCGGCCAGCACCGCGGCCGGCAGGCGCTTCGGGTCGGAGTTGATGGCGAAGCCGAACAGGATCAGCTGCATGATCGGGATGGCGACCATCATGGCGAAGGTCAGCCGGTCCCGCCGCATCTGGATGAACTCCTTCACCATCACCGCGACGAAGCGGCGGAAGGAAAAGCGCCCCATCATCGGCCCCTCGCCTAGCGAAAGTTGTCCGTGCTCTGGTTCATCAGGTGGATGAAGACGTCCTCCAGCGTCGGCTCCACCGCCGCGACCTGCACGCCGGGCGTGCGCTTCCAGGGATCCAGCGCCGCCCGCACCGCGGCTTCGTCGCTGCCGCTGACGTGCAGGCGGGCGCCGAAGACCGCCACCATCTCCACGCCGGGCCTGCCCTCCAGGTCGTCCGCCACGCGGGCGATGTCGGGGGCCGAGACCGCCCAGGTGCGCAGGCGCGAACCGGCGACCACCTCCTCCACCGTGCCGCGGGTCATCAGCTTGCCGTAGGCGATGTAAGCGATGCGGTGGCAGCGCTCGGCCTCGTCCATGTAGTGGGTGCTGACCAGCACGGTCAGGCCGGCGTGCGCCAGGTCGTGGATCTCGTCCCAGAACTCGCGCCTAGCCTTGGGATCGACGCCGGCGGTGGGCTCGTCGAGCAGCAGCAGCTTCGGATCGTGCAGGATGCAGGCGGCCAGCGCCACGCGCTGCTTCCAGCCGCCCGACAGCTCGCCGGCCAGCTGCCCCTTCCGGTTGGTCAGGCCCAGGCGGTCGAGCGCCTCGGCGACGCGGCGCTTGCGGTCCGGCATGCCGTACATGCGGGCGACGAAGTCCAAATTCTCGGCGATGCTGAGGTCCTCCCAGAAGCTGAACTTCTGGGTCATGTAGCCGACCTGCCGCTTGATGGCGGCGCTCTGCGTCCGGATGTCGAGGCCGAGGCAGGTGCCCTCCCCGGCGTCGGGGGTGAGCAGGCCGCACAGCATGCGGATGGTCGTCGTCTTGCCGGAGCCGTTGGGGCCGAGGAAGCCGTAGATCTCGCCGCGCGCCACCTGGATCGAGAAATCGTCCACCACCGTCTTGGCGCCGAAGCGCTTGACGAGGCCGCGGACGTCGATGGCGAGGGAGCCCGCGTCGCTCATCGCCCCACCTCCACGTCCACCGGCAGGCCCGGATTGAGCCCCACCCCTTCCTCCGGCTTCGCCTCGATGCGGAAGACCAGCTTCTCGCGGCTGCCGATGCTGTAGATCACCGGCGGCGTGTACTCGGCGCGCGACGCCACGAAGGTCACCCGCGCCGCCAACCCCGCCGGGCAGCCGTCGCAGCGCAGCCCCACCCGGTCGCCGGGCTTCACCCGCGCCATCAGCGGCTCCGGCACGAAGGCGATCACCTTCACCCGTCCCGGCGGCAGCAGCGACACCACCGGCGAGCCGGCCGGCACCCATTCCCCCGGATTGTACAGCGTGTCGTCCACCAGCGCGTCGGCCGGCGCCGCAGGCGCCATCTCCGCCAGCCGCCGCTCCTGCTGCGCCAGCGCCGCCTCGGCCATGGCGACGGCGCCCTGCGCCGCCTGGATCTGGTCGGGCCGGGCCGGCAGGCGGCTGACGGCAAGCTGCGCGGTCAGCTCGGCCAGACGCGCCCGGTCGCGCTCGTAGGCGCTGCGCGCCGACTCCAGCTTCTCCGGCGAGCTGACGCGGGCGCGCACCAGCTCCTCCTGCCGTTTCATCTCGGATTCGGTGTAGCGCAGGCTGGCTTCGGCCTGATTCTTCTGCGCCTCGACCACCGCCAGTTCCTCGGGCCGCCGGCCAAGCAGCAGGTCGGCCAGCTGCGAGCGCGCCTGCGCCACCGCTGCCGCCAGCCGCGCCCGCTCGGCCAGCGCCGCCGTGCGGTCGAGCGCGAACAGCGGCGCGCCGGCCGTCACCACGTGCCCGCGCGCCACCGCCAGCGTCTCCAGCGTCGCCGCGGCGGGAGCGGCGACGCGCAGGTACTCGCCCTCCACGTAGCCCTGCACCCGGTGCCCGGCCGACGCCGAGGCCAGCCCCAGGGCGACGGCCAGCGCCGCCAGCGTCTCGGCGATCCAGCTCATGCTTCGTCTCCCCTGGGCGGGCCGTCCGGCTGCAAGGCCCGGCGCAGATGGTCGAGGTGCTCGGCAAGCAGGCCGCGGACGTCCAGCGGCCTGCCCTCCACCGGTTCGAAGGAGGAGCGCCAGACGGCGATCATCAGCATCGGCGCGATCACCAGCCGCACCGTGTGGGCGACGTTCACCGGGCGGAACTCGCCGCGGGCGACGCCGCGCTCGATCACCGCGCCGACGACGCGGAAGCCGCGGTTGATCACCTCGTCCAGGTAGAAGCGGGCGAGGTCGGGGAAGTTGCCGGCCTCGGCGATCATCAGCTTGGGGATGCCGCCGACCTTCGAGGCCATGATCCGTCCGCCGATGCCCTCCAGCAGCCGCGCCAGGATTTCCATGGAGGAGCCGGGGAAGTCGTGCAGCAGGTGCTCCGCCATCTCCAGGTTCGGCACGATGGCCGAGCGGACCACCGCCTTGAACAGCTCCTCCTTGTTCGGGAAGTACAGGTACAGCGTGCCCTTGCTGATGCCGGCGCGCGCCGCGATCTCTTCCAGCCTCGTCGCGGCGAAGCCGCGTTCGGTGAAGACGTCCAGCGCGGCGGCGACGATCTCCTGCGGGCGGGCCTCCTTGCGGCGGCGCCAGCGCGGCGGGGTCCCGGGTCCGGGAAGCGGGTCATCGGCCATGGCGGCCTCACTTGATAACTGACCAGTCAGTTATTTATCACACCCGCCGCCCGACCGCCAGACCCGGCGCATGGTTATCTCCTGGTGCACACGAAGGCGGCAGAACGGCGCGTGGGCGGGCAACGCCGTACGCCCGCCACCCGGAACGATGGCAAAAGTCGCAGAAACGTTGCGGGCACTCACCGCGGCACCGTGCTTGCATAGGCCGAAACGGGTAGCGGGTAGTAAAAGGATGCCGACCATGTCCGCACGGCACGCCGCGTCGAACCTGGAACTGCTGGCGATCTACGAGGTGAGCAAGATCCTGGGCTCGTCCCTGGACCTGCAGCAGACCCTGCGCGAGGTGCTGCGGCTGCTCTCCTACCAGCTCCAGATGCACCGCGGCCGGATCTACCTGCTGGGCGAGGACGCGGTCATGCGGCTGGTCGCCGCCAACGGCCTGTCCAACGAACAGGCCGGCCAGGCCGAGTTCCGCGAGGGCGAGGGCATCATCGGCCGCATCCTCAAGACCGCCATGCCGGCGGTGGTGCCGAACCTGGCCGACGAGCCGCTGTTCCTCAACCGCACCGGCGGGCGCGAGGATCTGGAAGAGCAGGTGGCCTCCCTGGTCGGCGTGCCGATCAAGGCGGCCGGCAGCGTCATCGGCGTGCTGACCATCGACCGCATCAGCGACGATGGCCCGACCACGCATTTCGGCACCGACGTGCGGTTCCTGACCATGGTGGCGAACCTGATCGGCCAGACGGTGCGGCTGCACCGCACGGTGGCCGAGGAGCGCCGCTTCATGATGCGCGAGACCTTCCGCGTGCAGAAGGAGCTGCGCGCGGCACCCCCGATCGCCGACGTGGTGTGCACCAGCCCGGCGATGACCGACGTGCTGGCGCAGGTGCACCGCGTGGCGCCCTTTAAATCCACCGTGCTGATCCGCGGCGAGAGCGGCACCGGCAAGGAGCTGATCGCCCGTGCCATCCACAACCTCAGCCCGCGCAAGGACAACCCGTTCATCCGCGTGAACTGCGCGGCCCTGCCCGAGACGCTGCTGGAATCCGAGCTGTTCGGCCACGAGAAGGGCGCCTTCACTGGCGCCCAGAAGGACCACAAGGGCCGCTTCGAGCTGGCCTCCGGCGGCACGCTGTTCCTCGACGAGATCGGCGACATCTCGCCCAACTTCCAGGCCAAGCTGCTGCGCGTGCTGCAGGAGCAGGAGTTCGAGCGGGTCGGCGGATCGCGCACCATCCGCACCGACGTGCGCCTGATCTGCGCCACCAACCTCAACCTCGAGGAGGCGGTCGGCAAGGGCAAGTTCCGCGCCGACCTCTACTTCCGCATCAACGTGGTCAGCATCTTCCTGCCGCCGCTGCGCGAGCGGCGCGACGACATCGGCGCGCTGGCCAAGCACTTCGTCGCCAAGTTCAACAAGGACAACGGGCTGACCCTGGCGCTGGCGAACGAGGCGCAGGACGTGCTGAACCGCTGCCCGTGGCCCGGCAACGTGCGCGAACTGGAGAACTGCATCGAGCGCGCGGCGACGCAGAGTCGCGACGGCATCATCCGCGCCGTCGACCTGTCGTGCGCCATGAACCTGTGCAACTCGTCGATCCTGTTCCAGTACAGCACCATGGGCTCGGCGGTCGGCGGCCTCGCCCCGGCCACCGCGGTGCACGCCGCGCACAGCGCCGCCCCGCCGCCCGCACCGCCCCCGGCGAAGACGGTGTCGGCGGCCGCGCCGGCGCTGCCGCCGATCCTGCCCTCCAACGCACCGTCCGGCTGCGCCGCCTGCCTCAGCGCCCCGTCCGCGCACGCCGCACCCGCGAACGTGCCCATGCCGCCCCCCGGCGAGGCCGCCGACGCCCTGGCGGAGGAGCCGGAGTCAGGCTCGTTGCGCGACCGCCTGCTGTGGGCGATGGAGCGCACCGGCTGGGTGCAGGCCAAGGCGGCCCGCCTGCTCGGCATGACGACCCGGCAGGTAAGCTACGCCCTGCGCAAGTACGACATCGAGATCAAGCGCTTCTAGGCACCGCCCTGCGACGGTATGTCCACCTCCGTGCGATTGCGTTCGGCTCCGCGAGGCTCTTACGCTCGTACCGTCCAAGGTCCGAACGAAGGAGACTGTGCCATGCTGCAACGTCACGACCTGGAAGGCGAATTCCCCGAATATCGCGGCAAGCTGGCGTCGATCCGCGCCGCCAACGAGAACTTCCGCACGCTGGAGGGCGAGTACGCCGCCCTCGACAGGGAGATCCTGACGGCCGAGGAGGACGGCCTGCCGATCACCGACGAGCACTTCGTGGCGCTGAAGCGCCGCCGGCTCGCCATGAAGGAGCAACTGGAGGGCATGCTGAAGGCGTGGCAGCCGGCGTAACCGCCGCCGTCCACCCGCCATTCCCCCTGGGCCGGCGGCCTCGTTCCATGCTATTCAGCGTCCAGGCATGCCACCCGAGGCCGACCGGCGCCCCTGCATGGAAACTCCCCTCGCCATCCTGTTCGTGGACATCGCGGATTCCACGCAGCTCTACGAGCGGATGGGCAACGTCGAGGCCGCCGCGCTGACGCAGAAGATGCTGCGCCACCTGCGCATGGTGATCGAGGGCAAGCGCGGGCAGGTCATCAAGATGCTCGGCGACGGCCTGCTCGGCGCCTTCCCCACCGCCGAGGAGGCCGGCTGGGCCGCCATCACCATGGTGGAGAGCCAAGCGGCCTTCCGCCTGCAACTGCGCGTCGGCCTGCACTTCGGCCCGGTGGTGCAGCGCACCGAGGACCTCTACGGCGACGCCTGCAACGTCTGCGCCCGCGTCGAGGCGCTGGCCAAGCCCAGCGAGATCCTCGCCACCGAGGACTTCGTGCTGCTGGTCTCCGAGGGCCTGAAGCGGCGCACCAAGCCGCTCAACAACATCTCGGTCAAGGGCAAGTCGGCGCCGCTGCGCATCCACCAGCTCTGCCTCGCCGAGGTGGCGGACGAGCCGACCGACAACATGACGGTGGCGGCCTCCTCGCTGCCCGAGCTGTCGGCGCAGAGCCGGCTGACCCTGCACCTCGCCTACAAGGGCGCCGTCTTCACGGTGGACGCCGAGCAGGGCCGCCTGCGCATCGGTCGCGAGGAGAGCAGCGCGCTGCGCATCCTGTCGCGCCGCACCTCGCGCCAGCACGCGGTGATCGACTTCAGCCGCGAGAGCTTCATCCTCACCGACCACTCGACCAATGGCACCTTCGTCCGCAGCGGCGACTCGCTGCCCGTCGCGCTGAAACGCGATTCCACCAAGCTGGTCGGCGCCGGCCTCATCGGCTTCGGCGCCGAGCCGGAGCACGACGGCCAGGACCACGTCGCGGCGTTCCGCTGCGAGCTGGCGTAGTCAGCGCCAGAACGGCTTCCGGCTTTCCTCCGCCGCGTCCTCGGCGCTCAACCCAACGTCCTTGAGCAGCCGCTCGTCGAGCATCGCCAGGGCGCGGCGCTGCCGCCGACGCCCGGCCCAGGCCTTCAGGGTGGCGACCGCCGCCGCGATCCACACGGGGGTGACCGGGGCGCTTGCCTTGGAAAACGAACGGGTGCTCGTCATGGCCTCCTCCTGTCTGTCGAGGGGAAGGTTGCCAAGCCGTAGCCCATAAGGCAAATTTGGACTTCTTTGATATTCTCAAAGAAATTCTTCTGGTTCACGCCATGCGCAGCCTCAACCCGGACCAGCTCCGCACCTTCCTGGCGGTGGTCGAAACCGGCAGCCTGTCGGCGGCGGCGCGGCGGCTCAACCTGACGCAGCCGGCGATCAGCCTGCAGATCCGCGAACTGGAGGCGCGCACCGGCGTGCCGCTGCTGGAACGCCTCGGCCGCCGCACCGCGCCAACGGCGGCTGGGGAGACGCTGGTGGTGCACGCCCGCCGCATCGCCGCGGAGATCGACGCCGCGCTGGAGGCGATGCGCCGCCACCGCGACGGCGCGCTCGGCCGGGTGCGGCTGGGGGCGGGCCTGTCGTTCGCCACCTATCTGCTGCCGGTGGTGTTGAAGCGCCTGCGCGCCACCCGCCCGGACCTGGAGGTCACCGTCGCCGTCGGCACCGCGGAGGACATCGCACGCCGCCTGCTGGCCAACGACTTCGATCTGGCGGTGGTCACCCTTCCGGTGGACGACCGCGGGCTGGACGTCGAGCTGCTGCGCCAGGACTCCGCCCTCGCCGTCTTTCCGGCGGGCACGCCGCTTCCCGACGCGGTCACGCCGCAGGACGTCGCCCGGTTCCCGCTCATCCTCGACGAACGGCGCAGCCGGGTGGCGCTGTCCACCACGGCGTGGTTCGAGGCCGGCGGCGTCCGGCCGAAGCCGATCATGGAACTCGGCAGCTTCACTGCCATCCGCTCCATGGTGGAGGCCGGGCTGGGAGCCTCCATCATGATGCCCGACCTCGTCGCCGACAGCGCCGGCCGCCTGGAAACCCGGCCGCTGGACCCGCCCCTGGTCATCCGCCTCGCCATCATCCAGCGCCAGGGCCAGCCGCACGACCCGGTGCTGGATCTCGCGCGTGCGGCGCTGCGGACGCTGGCGACGGCCTGACACCCGTGTCGCAACCCCGACAACATCGCCGCTTTGTCGCATAGCCGACACGCGTCAAAATCCAGCAACCCGCTGAATTTTCACGACGTTCCAATCTGGCCCACTCCTTGCTTTTCCCACTGCGTCCGACACGGACCGCAGGAACGAGGAGCTGGTCATGAGCAACGTGGTTTCGCTGGACGGCATCCTGGGCGTGGGCGAGCTGAAGTCCGCCGCGAAGGCGGCCGGGTGTGCGTCGTCGTCCTGCGGCTCGTCGTCGGGGCCGAGCGACCTGCCCGCCGACGTCTGGGAGAAGGTGAAGAACCATCCCTGCTACAGCGAGGAGGCGCACCACTACTTCGCCCGCATGCACGTCGCCGTGGCACCGGCCTGCAACATCCAGTGCAACTACTGCAACCGCAAATACGACTGCTCGAACGAGAGTCGCCCCGGCGTGGTGTCCGAGAAGCTCACGCCCGAGCAGGCCGCCAAAAAGGTGCTGGCGGTGGCACAGGAGGTGCCGCAGCTCTCCGTCGTCGGCATCGCCGGCCCGGGCGACAGCTTGGCCGCCAACGGCACGAACACCTTCCGCACCTTCGACCTGATCGCCAAGTCGGCGCCGGACATCAAGCTCTGCCTGTCCACCAACGGCCTGGCGCTGCCCGACCACGTCGAGCGCATCAAGGGCATGAACATCGACCACGTGACGATCACCATCAACATGGTCGATCCGGACGTCGGCGAGCGCATCTACCCCTGGATCTTCTTCGACCACAGGCGCTGGACCGGCCGCGACGCCGCGACGATCCTGCACGAGCGCCAGATGATGGGCCTGGAGGCGCTGACCTCGGCCGGCATCCTGGTGAAGGTCAACTCGGTGATGATCCCCGGCGTCAACGACCAGCACCTCGTCGAGGTCAACAAGGCGGTGCGTGAGCGCGGCGCCTTCCTGCACAACATCATGCCGCTGATCTCCGACCCGGCGCACGGCACCCACTTCGGCCTGACCGGCCAGCGCGGCCCGACCGCGCAGGAGCTGAAGGCGTTGCAGGACCAGTGCGAGGGCGACCTGAAGCTGATGCGCCACTGCCGCCAGTGCCGCGCCGACGCGGTCGGCCTGCTGGGCGAGGACCGCGGCGCCGAGTTCACCGCCGACAAGGTCGAGGCCATCGCCGTCAACACCGACGACGACGCCCGCCGCCTGTACCGCGAGCACGTCGAGGCCGAGCGCGCCGAGCGCCACGCCTCCAAGGCCGCCGCCCGCGAGGAGGTGGCGGAGAGCGTCGCCGCCGGCGTGGCGCCGATCCTCATCGCCGTCGCCACCAAGAGCGGCGAGCGAATCAACGAGCACTTCGGCCACGCCACCGAATTCCAGATCTACGAGGTCGGCACCTCCGGCGCCATGTTCGTCGGCCACCGCCGCGTCGATACCTACTGCGAGGGCGGCTCCGGCGACGAGGACGCGCTGGAGATGGTGCTCGACGCCATCGGCGACTGCACCGCGGTGTTCGTCGCCAAGATCGGCGCCTGCCCCAAGGAGAAGCTGCTGAAGGCCGGCATCGAGCCGGTGGACGCCTTCGCCTTCGACTACATCGAGGAGTCGGCGTTGACCTACTTCAAGGCGCACGCCGAGCGCGCGGCGCAAGGTGCGGTGCAAACCCGTACCGGCCGCGACGCCGTCCTCCGCCCGGCCGAGCCGCTCGCCCGACGGGCCTGACCACCCTCACCCGCACCACGACCACACGAGAGGAGACCCCGACCATGGCCTACAAGATCAAGGGTGCCGAATGCACCGCCTGCGGCGCCTGCGAGGCCGAGTGCCCCAACAACGCCATCAGCTTCAAGAAGGGCGCCTACGTGATCGACGCGGCCACGTGCACCGAGTGCCAGGGCCAGTTCGGCAGCCCGCAGTGCGCCTCGGTCTGCCCGGCCGACTGCTGCGTCCCGGCCTGATCCCCTGCCCCCGCGCCCTCCCGCACCCGCGGGAGGGCCGGAGGACCCCATCACCCCCGACCCGGGGACGTCCATGCTGGCGGAGCTGGATGACACTTGGCTGTCGCGCCGATACTACGGCGGCGACCTGCCCGCGGAGGCGGAACGCTGCCTGCACCTGGCGGCCGCGCACTTCGCCGACACCGCGACGGCCGAAGGGTTCCTCGCCCACGCGGCGCTCGTCGCCCCCGGCCACCGCTTGGTCGATCTCGGCTTCTACAAGTTTCACTTCTACAAGGCCAATCTGGCCGAGGCGCTGGAGTACGCCCAGCGCATGGTCGTCCACGCGCTGGCCGGCCTCGGCCTGAACACGCCGGACTGGCGCGACGTGACGCCGGCGCACGCCGACTTCGGCTCGCTGGAGCCGCCGCCCCGCCTCTTCCTCTTCGCGTTGACCGCCGTCGGCTACCTGCAACTGCGCCTGCGCCGCTTCGAGGAGGCGCGCGAGTCCCTCGGCAAGGTGCGCGATCTCGACAGCGCCGACCGCATGGCCGCTGGCCGCCTGCTCGACCTCGTCGGCCGCATCGGCCGGCTGGAGGAGGACGAGGAATGAGCGACGACATCGACGACGCCGTCGACTGGCTCGGCCGCCCGGTGGACTGCGCCGCCTGCCCGCACGCCGATCTGCTGTCCCAGGGGCGCTGCGAACCGTTGCGCGCCTGCATCCGGGACCGCTACGCCAAGCGCATCCAGCGCTTCTTCGAGTGGAACCACGACCGCGCGGCGGAATTCCTCGACCACCCCTACTTCGAGGTGCGCGCCATCGCGGCGCGGGTGGCGCCGATCTTCCTGATCACCCGGCTGATGGACGATCTCGACGAAACGGTGCGCACCAGCGTCGCCCGCCGCCTGCCGCGCCGGCTGCTGCTGCGGATGCGCGGCGACTCCGACCGCGAGGTGCGCATCGCCGCCGCCTCGCGGCTGGAGGAGGCCGACCTCGCCCCGATGATGCGCGACCCCGACTACGGCGTGCGCCTGCGCGTCGCCCGCCGCGTGCCGGAGGGCATGCTGCCGGCCATGATGCACGACGAGGATTCCGAGGTGCGGCTGGAGGTGGCGCGCCGCGTCGGCCTCGACTGGCTGATGAGCATGGCCTGGGACGACAGCGCCCGCGTGCGCATCGCCGTCGCCCAGCGCCTGCCCCCCGAGAAGCTGGCCGCCCTGGCGCGCGACCCCGACTGGTGCGTGCGCTACGCCGTCGCCAGCCGCATCGCTCCCGACGACCTGGAGCCGCTGACCCACGACCCGGTGGACGAGGTGCGCACCGTCGCCCTCGAACGCCTCGCCGCCGTGGCAGCCTCCGCCATCCCCACCGAGACAGGTGAGCCATGACCATGACCGCGCTGCGCGCCTCCTCCCGCCGCTGCCACGACGACGTGGTCGAGCTGATCGAGCCCCCGGAGTTCGAGCTGGGCGACAAGGTCGTGGCGCTGCGCGACGTGCGCAACGACGGCACCTACCCCGGCCGCCCGACCGGCGAGGTGCTGATCCACGCCGGCGACGTCGGCTACGTGCAGTCGGTCGGGACCTACCTTCAGATGTACTACATCTACGGGATCGACTTCTACGAGCGGCGCATGATCGTCGGCATGCGCGCCAGGGAACTCGCCCTCGTCGATGGCTCCCTCAACGCCCCGAAGTGAATACCGGAGGCGCTTTGCAATGGGTCCAGTCATTTGGCCGTCATCCTCGCCTTCGCGGGGATGACGGGAAAAGAGGACGTTTCAGCACCTTGCCGCACCACGTGAACGGAGAGCCCGCCATGACCGAAGCCGCCACGCCCGCCTTCCTGCCGCCGCGCGAGCCGGTCTTCGACTGGGGCATGCGCATCACCGCCGCCGCGGACCTCTACAACGACGGCAGCCATCCGCACGCGGCGGAGGGCGCGCTCCTCGCCCCGAAGGGCACGCCGGGCGAGGTCGTCCGCGTCGGCCACGCCGGCGAGCCGCCGGTGCCGGTCTACCTCGTGGAATTCCCCGGCGGCGTGCTGGTCGGCTGCCTGGAGGAGGAGCTGGCCGCCACCCACGCGACGCGCCTGCCGAAACCGGGGGTGATGGGCTGATGGCCTACCTCGACCACAACGCCACCACGCCGCTGGCGCCCGAGGCGCTGGAGGCGATGCTGCCCTTCCTCGGCCCCCGCTTCGCCAACCCGTCCAGCCCGCATGCGGCCGGCATGGCGGCAAAGCAGGCGGTGGGGGAAGCGCGCGGCGCGGTGGCGGGGCTGGTCGGGGCCAAGGCTGCGGAGATCGTCTTCACCGCCTCGGCCACCGAGGCGAACCATCTGGCGATCCTCGGCACGCTGCGCGCCGTCGCCGAGGGCGACCCGGCGCGCAGCCACGTCGTCACCACGGCGGTCGAGCACCCGGCCAGCCTGCTGCTGTTCGCCGACCTGGAGCGCCAGGGCTGGCGGGTCAGCGTGCTGCCGGTGGACGGCGCCGGGCGGGTGTCGCTAAACGACCTGCGCGCGGTGGTGGACGGCACCACCGCCCTGGTCTCCATGATGTGGGCGAACAACGAGACCGGCGTGCTGATGCCGGTGGCGCCGGCCGCCGACATCGCCCAGGCGCGCGGCGCGCTGTTCCACACCGACGCGGTGCAGGCCGCCGGGCGGGTGCCGGTGGACGTGGTCGCGGCCGGCGTCGATCTGCTGACGCTGTCCGCCCACAAGCTGCACGGGCCGAAGGGCGCCGCCGCGCTGTACGCCCGCAAGGGCACGCCGCTGGCACCGCTGCTGCACGGCAGCCAGGAGCGCGGCCGGCGCGGCGGCACCGAGAACGTGCCGGCCATCGTCGGCTTCGGCGTCGCCGCCCTGCTGGCCCAGCAGGCGATCGCCGCCTGCGCGCCGGCGTCCATGGCGGTGCTGCGCAACGCGCTGGAGCGCGGCATCCTGGAGCGCTGGCCCGGCAGCCGCGTCAACGGCGCCGCCGCCGAGCGCCTGCCCAACACCACCAACATCCGCTTCGCCGGCCCGGACGGGCGCCCGATGGACGCCGAGGAGCTGCTGATGCGCCTGGACGCCGCCGGGATCCAGGTCTCCATGGGCGCCGCCTGCGCGGCCGGCGGCGCCAAGCCGAGCCATGTGCTGACGGCCATGGGCCTGTCGGCGGCGGAGGCGGCGGCCTCCCTGCGCTTTTCCCTGGGCCGCGAGACGGCGGCGGCGGAGGTGGAGGCGGTGCTGGCCGCCCTGCCGCCGCTGCTCGCCCGCGCCGCCGCATAACGACAACGAACACGAACAGGAGTGCGTCCGATGAAGGTGATGGTCCGCAAGTCCGGCGAGCAGTACACGATCTACGTCGCCAAGAAGGACCTGGAAGAGCCGATCGTCGCCATGGAGAAGCCGACTCTGTGGGGCGGCTGGGCGAAGATCGCCAACGGCTGGACGCTGGAACTGCCGGACCTGCCGCCGGACACCCGCCTCCCCATCACCGTCGACGCCAAGAAGCTGGGATCGGAGTGACGCCATGGCCCTGTCGTCGGAGCGCATCGAGGAGGTGGTCGCCATCGCCAGCCGCGGCTTCGCCGCCGGGCAACCGATGAAGGCGGTGGTGCAGGCGGTCAAGGAGGCCAGCCCGGGCCTGTCGGTCACCGGCACCTTCGCCTCCATCATGGCCGAGGACCCGTACCGCGAGGAGGCGCGCTTCGACCTCTTCCTGGTGGACGGCTCCGGCCACTGCTGGACCATCACCGAAAAGCCGGAGAGCGCCACCGGCGTCGTCATCGCCGAGCACGACGAGGAGTAGCCGCATGCCAGACGGTTCCCAGGACACCGGCTTCATCCCGCTTGTCAATCCCGACATCTCCGCCGCCGAGGTGGCGGTGCTCGGCAAGGTTCTCACGGCCGGCCCGCTCAACGACGGCCGGATGATTGAGGCGTTCGAGCGCGCCTTCGCCGCCTCCGTCGGCCGCGCGCACGCGGTGGCGGTGGCGAGCGGCACGCTGGCCCTGCTGCTGGCGCTGCGCGCCCACGGCATCGGGCCGGGCGACGAGGTGCTGTGCTCCCCCTACGGCTGGCATCAGGTGCAGCAGGCGGTGGCCTTGTCGGGCGCGACGCCGGTGTTCGTCGACATCGACTACTGGCAGCACACGCTGAACCCGGAGAAGGCGGCGGCCAAGGTCACGCCCGCCAGCAGGGCCATCGTCGCCGGCAACGTCAACGGCCACCCGGCGCACTGGGACGAGCTGACCGCGCTCGCCGCCAAACACGGCCTGATCCTCATCGAGGATTCCAGCGAGGCCATCGGCTCCACCTACAAGGGCCGTCCGGTGGGCAGCTTCGGCGCCTGCTCGATCTTCGACTTCTCGGAGCCCGGCGTGCTGCTGGCCGGCGGCGGCGGCATGGTGGTCACCGACGACGGGGCGCTGGCGCACGAACTGCGCTACCTGCGCACCCGCGAGGCGGAGCACCGCTACACCGTCGGCATCACCCGCCGCCTGCCCTGGCAGGCCGGGATGAGCAACCTGAACGCCGCGCTCGGCCTCGTGCAGCTGGAACGCCTGCCGGAAATCCTGGAGCGCCGCGCCGCCGTGGTCGCCCTGTACGAGGCCGCCATGGCGTCGTTCGAGGGCATCAAGCCGCCCTACAAGGGGCCGGGGGCGGAGACGGTGCACCCCATGGTGTACGCCGTGCACCTGGGCACCCGCTTCACCGCCAGCGGCCGCAAGGCGATCCTGGAGGACCTCGACCAGCACGACATCGAGGCGTCCGACTACGGCCAGCCGCTGTACAGCCAGCAATACTATGCCGAGCGCGGCTACAGCCGGGCCGACTGCCCGGTCTGCCAGAAGACCGCCGACCGCGCGCTGGCGCTGCCGCTGCACCGGAGCATCACCGCCGACCAGATCGCCTTCATGGTCGACACGCTGAAGGACGCCACCGTCAACACCGGCGCGGGTGCTGCGATCTATTGATCCTGTGCCGGACACTTTTTCAGCCGTCATCCCCGCGAAGGCGGGGATGACGTCAAAGGGGGAAAATGGGAACGATGACCACGACCACCGCCGACGCCCTCGCCGACATCGCCGCAGCACTCCAGGCGCGCACGGTCGTCCCCTACGTCGGCCCGGGCTGCTTCGCGTTGCTGCCGGACTGCCCGATCCCGCGCAACTCGGAGGAGCTGGTGCAGCGCCTGAACGCCAAGGTGGCGGCCCCGGGCCGCATCCGTTCCAACCTGACGGCGGTCGCGCAGTACATCGAGAGCCGCCGGCACCGCAAGACGCTGGAATCCATCCTCACCGAGATCTTCCGCGCCGAGGTCGCTCCCACCCCGGTCCACGCGTGGCTGGCGACGCTGCCGGCGCCGGAGCTGATCGTCGACGTCTGGTACGACGGCGTCCTGGAGGCGCTGCTGTCCGACCGGGCCGAGCGCACCTGGGGGCAGATCCAGGGCCTGTCGCACCCGCAGTCGACCGGCGAGTGGGTCAGGCACTACGCACCGGACGGCAGCGAGGTCAGGGCCGAGGCCGCCGCCGGCTGGCAGACCATCCTCTACAAGCCGTCGGGCAGCGTGTCGCCGGCCGGCAACTACCTGATCTCGGATTCCGACTTCGTCGAGGTGCTGACCGAGATCGACATCCAGTCGCCGATCCCGCCGGTGGTGCAGCAGCGCCGGACGGCCAAGCACTTCCTCTACCTCGGCTGCCGCTTCGACGCGGAGATCCAGCGCACCTTCGCCCGGCAGATCGCCAAGCGCTCCTCCGACCGGCACTGGGCGGTGATCGAGGGCGCGCTGTCGAAGAACGAGGCGCGTTTCCTGGAACTGCACAACATCGCGCGGGTCGATCTGCCGCTGGGTGAGGCGGTGGCGCGGCTGGGCGCGGCGGCGGGGTGAGCCACCGCACCGGGTCCCCACGCAAACCCTCCCCCACTTCGCGGGGGAGGGCTTTTACTCCTCCCCCCGCGAAGTGGGGGGAGGCTGGGAGGGGGGCCCGAAGCGAGCACCTACCCCACCCTCACCCCATCGCGGAACACCACCATCTCCCCCGGCTTCATCACGGTCCACGCCTCGTCGCGGGTCAGCGGCCGGGTGGCGATCACGGTGACGACGTCGTTGGGCGTCGTCTCCTTCTCGAAGTCCACCGTCATGTCCTCGTCCAGCAGGGTCGCCGGACCGAACGGCGCCTTGCGGGTCAGCCACGCCAGGTTGGTGGAGCAGTGGCACCACAGGTGCCCGCCGTCCGACAGCAGCATGTTGAACACGCCCAGCCCGTTCAGCTCCCCCGCCAGCTCGCGCACCAGCGCCGACAGCGCCGACGCGCGCTTCGGCGGCTCCGGGAATGCCTCGCGGATGCGGCCGAGCAGCCAGCAGAAGGCGTGCTCGCTGTCCGTGGTGCCGACCGGGCGGTAGAAGGACAGCGGGAACCTCTTGATGCCCTTGAGCTGGCCGTTGTGCGCGAAGGTCCAGACGCGGCCCCACAGCTCGCGGGTGTAGGGGTGGGTGTTCTCCAGCGCCACCCGGCCGCGGTTGGCGCGGCGGATGTGCGAGATCACCACGCAGGACTTGATGGGGTACTCGCGCAGCAGCCGGGCGATCTCGGACTCGCAGCTCGGCGCGGGGTCGTGGAAGGTGCGGCAGCCCTTGCCCTCGTAGAAGGCGATGCCCCAGCCGTCGCGGTGCGGCCCGGTGCGGCCGCCGCGGTTCATCAGCCCGGCGAAGCTGAAGCAGATATCCGTGGGCACGTTGGCGCTCATGCCCAGGAGTTCGCACATGGTGTCGCCTGCCGTTGGGTTCGTGTCGTTGACGCGAGCCCAACGTACGACGAACCCTATGGTGCCGTCACCCCCTGAGGGGAACCGGACAGGGCGCCATGCCGGGTTTCGGACAGCCCTCGATGTCGCCCGCCGGCCTACGCGCCAACCCGATCCAGTCGTCGACCATGTCGGCGTCGAAACCGCAGACGCTCTGGTCGCCGACGCGCATCAGCGGGCGGCGGATCAGCAGCGGGTCGGCGAGCAGCAGGGCCAGCGCCTCGTCCTCGCCCAGCGCGTCGGGGTCCACCGCCCCCGACTTCACCGCCGGAGCGGAGCGGTTGAACCATTCGGCCACCGGCCGCGCGCCGAAGAAGGGGCGCAGCGTCTGGTCGGTCCACACCGTGCTCAGCAGATCGCGGACGATCAGCCGGTGCCCGGCCTCCTCCAGCAGCTTCTTCTGCCGCGCGTTGCCGGCGCAGCCGGGCTTTTCGTAGAAGACGACTTCAGCCATGGACGTTCCCCCGGTTTTTGCAGAACGGCGAGCGCGCCAGCAGCGCGTCGGTCTGGTGGGCGATCTCCTCCTGAACCGCGAGGTCGAGCTTCTTCAGCCAGCGCGACGGGATCTGCTCGACCCCGTAGGTGGCGCCGGCCAGCATACCGGCGATGGCGCCGGTGGTGTCGGCGTCGCCGCCCTGGTTGACGGTCTCGACGATGCAGGATTCGACGGTGTCGGTCTGGAAGTAGTGGTGCAGCACGGTCTGCACGGTATCGACGATGTAGGCGGTGGACAGTCCGCGGTACGGCATGAACTTGAACTGCCGGTGCTGGGCGACCAGCGCGTTGGCCTCGTCGCGCACGTCCTTGACGCCGCCGCCCAGGACCAGCCGGCGCACCATCATGCCCAGCGACAGGATCGCCGCGTCGGCCAGCGGGTTGGCGTGGGTGATGTGCGCCTGCTCCAGCGTCCAGGTGCGGAACGCCCCGTCGTCGCCCAGCGTCGCCAGCACCACCGGCAGGTTGCGCATGGCGGCACCATTGCCGGCGTGGTACTCGGCCGGCGGCTCGCTCAGCGTGCCGTGCATGATGTAGCGGCGGATGCCGCGGCGCGTCGTGTCCCCGACATCGATCGGCTTGCCCTTCAGCCAGGTCGCGAACTCCTCGGCGACGCGGCGCGCGTCCCAGGCGGAGCCGGACAGGATGGCGCGGCCGAGGTGCAAGCTCATCTGCGTGTCGTCGGTGACTTGGCCGGGCCTCAGCTTCAGCCAGCCGCCGCCCTTGATGTGCTTGTGCACGCCGTGCTGGCTGGCGATCTCCGACTTTGTCAGGAACTCGACGGTGGCGCCCAGCGCGTCGCCGCAGGCGAGGCCGAGATAGGCGCCCAGGGCGCGCGAGCGCAGTGTCGGGCCTTGTGTCATAACAGCGACACTCCCACCCGGTAGTCGCCGCCAACCACCAAGTACTCGCCCTCGCCCTTGAAGGGATAATGCGGCAGAATGTCGCGGAAGAACACGATCTTCACCACGGGCACCCAGGCCTCCAGAATGTAGTCGCCGAACTGGCCGGCGATGTCGCGGTCGATGGAAAAGGAGCACAGGTTGTTCAGCCGCAGCACCGCGGTGCGCCTGTCCGGGCGCTCGACGACGTGGTGCTCGTCGAAGTCGTTGACCCCGCGGCACAACTTCACCGCCCGCGCCCAGGCCGGCATCGGTGAGTCCGGCCAGCCGCGGCGGATCCACCATTGGCAGTATTCGTACAGCAGGTCTATTTGCAGGTTGATGTTGTTGTTGTGGAAGCGCGTCGAGAATTTCTCCTCGCCATAGCGGTTCCACGCCTCCGAGGCGAAGCGCCGGATCGGCTCCTTGTGGTAGGTGGGCAGCAAACCGAAGCGGCTTTCTGCCCAGCCCTTGAGCACCGCGCCCTCGGCGTTGTTGCTGTCGAACATCCAGCCCTTCAGCAGGCGCAGGTAGCTGGCGCGGTAGCGCCGCCGGCCGTCCGCGCCCTCGGACCCGGAGAAGTCCGGGTTGAGGTCGAAGGTCCGTGCGATATAGCTCTGGAACACCTCGGCCGCCGCCTCGGCCGTCGGCACCTCGTCCAGCGCCTCGAACAGCGCCGCGTGCATGCCGCGCGTGCCGTGGATGCGCAGCGCCCGCGGCTGCTCGTTGAAGGCCGCGGTGGCGATCACATCCGCCGGGATGCCGACCATGTTGGTGCGGTGGCCGCGCAGCGCCAGCGGCGCACCGGTGCCGGTCTCTGCTCCCGTTGCCTCGTCCACGCCGTCCGCCATGCCCCGCGCACCCCGCTGCTCGTCCGGCGGGAGAATTTGCAAACCGCGGGCCACTTCGAATTTGGAAACGTCTTCGCGGCACTTCCGCAAGATGAGAAAAGATTAGCGAAAGGTTAATCAGATTCCGTTTGCCGCGCCCTCCCCGGCTCCTCATAATCCCCGCAGCGGTGTGGCAAGAACACGCCTGGAAAAACGGCGCAGAAGGACTTGGCCGGAATACGATGGACGGCATACGACAGCGCGAGGACGGCAAACGGACCGACGGTGCGCCGCGCCGCGCGGCGCCGCGCCGGATCCGCGGCACGCGCGAGGCCGCGGACGCCGTCAAGGTCGCCGACCATCTGGCCGAGCAGCAGACGCCGGAGCGGGCGGCGGTGCTGCTCACTCTGCTGACGCCGTACCGCCGCCGGCTGTTCCACGCCGACGGCAGCAACCCGCTGGCCGGCCTGGACGGGCTGCCGCCGGCGCGCCAGCACGAGCTGGCGATGCGGCAGGCGGCGCCGATGCTGCTCGACGTGCTGCTGCCGGCCTGCCGCGACCACCTGATCGACCGCCTGATCACGCCCGCCCCTGCCGACGGCGACACGCCGGAGGACGACGAGGGCCTGCCCAGCATCGTCGACGTGGCGGCGGCGATGCGCACCCTCATCGCGGCGCTGCGCGGCGGCGGACGCCAGCACGCCACCGCGGTGATCGGCGCCGTGGAGGAGGCGAGCCGCGCCATGGTGCAGCAGGTCGCGTCCGCCGAAACGCCGGCCGGCACCGCGCGCGGCGTCACCCTGCTGTCGCACACACTGCTGCGGCTGGAGGCGTTGCGTCTGGTGCTGGAGACGCTGGGGGCGCGCGGCGCGGCGTTGGGCGAGGTCGCCTACCAGTCGCGTCGGGTGGCGCGCCTGGCGCTGCGCCACGCCGCCAACACGCTGAACGCCTATGTCGGCAACCACGACCTGATCGCGCTGCACGGCAGCCTGCAGGTGATCGGCGCGGTGGACAGCCTGATCGTGGTGGCACTGCGGATCCTCGACGCGCTGGAGGGCCAGGAGGAGGAGGAGACCCCCTTCGTCAAGGTCGCCGACGAGGTGGCGCTCGACACCTATGTCGAGTCCGCGACGCGGCTGGCCCAGGTGCTGGTCGTGCTGGTCGGCAAGGCGCTGCCCAACGACGAGCTGGACAGCCTGCTGTTCGCCGCCATGGTCCGCAAGATCAAGTGGCTGCACCGCTTCTGCGCCCGCCTCGGCACCGACCACAGCCGCCGCCCGGCAGCGCTGGACGAACTGGGCGACTACCTCGTCCTGCAGAGCGCCATGCTGGCGCGCCGCGCCGGCGAGTGGCTGACCGACACGCTGGGCAGCGGGCTGGACCCCGCCGTCACCCGCCGCCGCATCGAGCGCGCCGAGGCGGTCGCCGACCTGCTGACCGATATGAACCGCCGGCATGTCCAGGAGGCGCTGGAGGTGCGCATCGCCGCGATGCGGCTGGCGGTGGGGTAAAAGTCCCTCTCCCGCCCCGCGAGAGCGGACTAATTCCGTCCTGTTTTTAAGGCGACATAGACCGGACAAAAAATAAGGGTTTGTCGTGTATCTCACAGATCCCGCAGCCCTCAACACGAAACCGACAAACCTGAATAACCTCTACGGATCAGCGCTTTAACCTCATGTGATGCACTTGGCACGCTCCCTGCAAATACCCGATCGGCAGCGGCAAAGGCGCCGCGACGGAACAACGCAAAGGAGCGACCAACATGACGAAGCCCGGTCTGCGCCAGATCGCCTTCTACGGCAAGGGTGGCATCGGCAAGTCCACGACCTCGCAGAACACGCTCGCCGCTCTCGTCGAGCTTGAGCAGAAGATCCTGATCGTCGGCTGCGACCCGAAGGCGGACTCGACCCGCCTGATCCTGCACGCCAAGGCGCAGGACACCGTTCTGCACCTCGCGGCCGAGGCCGGCTCGGTCGAGGACCTGGAGCTCGAGGACGTCGTCAAGATCGGCTACAAGAACATCAAGTGCGTCGAGTCCGGCGGTCCGGAGCCGGGTGTCGGCTGCGCCGGCCGCGGCGTCATCACCGCCATCAACTTCCTCGAGGAGAACGGCGCGTACGAGGACGTGGACTACGTGTCCTACGACGTGCTGGGCGACGTGGTGTGCGGCGGCTTCGCGATGCCGATCCGCGAGAACAAGGCCCAGGAGATCTACATCGTCATGTCCGGCGAGATGATGGCGCTGTACGCCGCCAACAACATCTCCAAGGGCATCCTGAAGTACGCAAACTCCGGCGGCGTGCGCCTGGGCGGCCTGATCTGCAACGAGCGTCAGACGGACAAGGAGGTCGATCTGGCCGACGCCCTGGCCAAGCGCCTGGGCACCAAGCTGATCCACTTCGTGCCGCGCGACAACATTGTGCAGCACGCCGAGCTGCGCCGCATGACGGTGATCGAGTACGCGCCGGACAGCAAGCAGGCCGACGAGTACCGCCAGCTCGCCAACAAGATCCACCTGAACAAGGGCCAGGGCGTCATCCCGACCCCGATCAGCATGGAAGAGCTGGAAGAGATGCTCATGGACTTCGGCATCATGAAGTCCGACGAGCAGGCTCTCGCCGAGCTCGAGGCCAAGGAAGCCGCCAAGGCCGCCGCTGCCGGCGCCTGATCTCGGCATCCTCAACTGGCCCCCTCCCCAGCCCGCCCCCGCGCACGTGGTGGCGGGAGAGAGGGGGCCGGTCCCCGCGCCGCAGGGCGCGATGAAGCACACGAGCAGGAGGCCGGCTATGAGCTTGGCAGTGAACACGGACATCGACGTCAAGGGTATCGTCGAGAAGGTCCTGGAAGCCTATCCCGAGAAGTCGCGCAAGCGCCGCCAGAAGCACATCAACGTGCTTGAGGCCGAGGCGAAGGACTGCGGCGTCAAGTCGAACATCAAGTCCATCCCGGGCGTCATGACCATCCGCGGCTGCGCCTACGCCGGGTCGAAGGGCGTGGTGTGGGGCCCGATCAAGGACATGATCCACATCTCGCACGGCCCGGTGGGCTGCGGCTACTATTCCTGGTCCGGCCGCCGCAACTACTACATCGGCGACACCGGCGTGGATGCCTTCGGCACCATGCACTTCACCACCGACTTCCAGGAGAAGGACATCGTCTTCGGCGGCGACAAGAAGCTGCACAAGGCGATCGAGGAGATCAACGAGCTGTTCCCGCTCGCCAATGGCATCTCCGTCCAGTCCGAGTGCCCGATCGGCCTGATCGGCGACGACATCGAGGCGGTGTCGCGCGCCAAGGCCGCGGAAATCGGCAAGCCGGTCATCCCGGCCCGCTGCGAGGGCTTCCGCGGCGTGTCCCAGTCCCTGGGCCACCACATCGCCAACGACGTCATCCGCGACTGGGTGTTCGAGAAGACCGAGCCGAAGGCCGAGTTCGTCTCGACCCCGTACGACGTCACCGTGATCGGCGACTACAACATCGGCGGCGACGCCTGGGCGTCGCGCATCCTGCTCGAGGAGATCGGCCTGCGCGTGATCGCCCAGTGGTCGGGCGACGGCACGCTGGCCGAACTGGAGAACACCCCGAAGGCCAAGGTCAATCTCATCCACTGCTACCGCTCGATGAACTACATCGCGCGCCACATGGAAGAGAAGTACAACATTCCTTGGATGGAATATAACTTCTTCGGTCCGTCGCAGATCGCCGCATCGCTGCGCAAGATCGCCGCGCTCTTCGACCACACGATCCAGGAGAAGGCCGAGGCCGTCATCGCCAAGTACCAGCCGATGGTCGATGCGGTGATCGCCAAGTACCAGCCGCGCCTGGAAGGCAAGAAGGTCATGCTGTACGTCGGCGGCCTGCGCCCGCGCCACGTGGCCGACGCCTACACCGACCTCGGCATGGAGATCGTCGGCACGGGCTATGAATTCGCGCACAACGACGACTATCAGCGCACGACGCACTACGTGAAGGAAGGCACGCTGATCTACGACGACGTCACGGCCTACGAGCTGGAGAAGTTCGTCGAGGAGATCCGCCCCGACCTCGTCGGCTCGGGCATCAAGGAGAAGTACGTCTTCCAGAAGATGGGCCTGCCGTTCCGGCAGCTCCACAGCTGGGACTACTCGGGTCCGTACCACGGCTATGACGGTTTCGCGATCTTCGCGCGGGACATGGACATGGCGATCAGCAACCCGGTCTGGGGCCTCCAGAAGGCTCCCTGGTAACCGCGGCACGGACACAGGAGTACACGAACATGTCTCAGAGCGCTGACAAGGTCCTGGACCACTTCACGCTGTTCCACCAGCCCGAGTACCAGGCGCTGTTCGAGCGGAAGAAGAAGGACTTCGAGTTCGGTCACTCGGACGAGAAGGTCGCCGAGGTCTCCGAATGGACCAAGTCCAAGGAGTACCTGGAGAAGAACTTCGCCCGCGAAGCCATCACCATCAACCCGACGAAGGCCTGCCAGCCGATCGGGGCGATGTACGCGGCGCAGGGCTTCGAGGGCACGCTGCCCTTCGTGCACGGTTCGCAGGGTTGCGTCGCCTACTTCCGCACGCACCTCACCCGCCACTTCAAGGAGCCGAACAACGCGGTCTCCTCGTCGATGACGGAAGACGCGGCGGTGTTCGGCGGCCTCAACAACATGATCGACGGTCTGGCCAACGCCTACGCGCTGTACAAGCCGAAGATGATCGCCGTGATGACCACCTGCATGGCGGAAGTCATCGGCGACGATCTTGGCGGCTTCATCACCAACGCCAAGAACAAGGAGAGCGTGCCGCAGGAGTTCCCGGTCCCGTACGCCCACACCCCGTCGTTCGTCGGCAGCCACATCGTCGGCTACGACAACATGATGAAGGGCATCCTGTCCTACTTCTGGGACAAGGCCGAGGACTACAGCGTCGAGAAGACCCAGGCGATCAACATCATCCCGGGCTTCGACGGCTACGCGGTCGGCAACAACCGCGAGCTGAAGCGCATCGCCGCCCAGTTCGGCATCGACGTGACGATCCTCTCGGACGTCTCGGACGTGTTCGACACCCCAGGCGACGGCGAGTACCGCATGTACGACGGCGGCACCACGCTGGAGGCCACCAAGCAGGCCCTCCACGCCAAGGCCACCATCTCCATGCAGGAGTACAACACCAACCAGACCCTTCAGTTCGTCAAGGAGAAGGGCCAGGAAGTCGCCAAGTTCAACTACCCGCTGGGCGTGACGGCCACCGACGACCTGCTGCTGAAGCTCGCCGAGCTGAGCGGCAAGGCGATCCCGGACAGCCTGAAGCTGGAGCGCGGCCGTCTGGTGGACGCCATCGCCGACAGCCACGCCCACCTGCACGGCAAGCGCTTCGCCGTCTACGGCGACCCGGACTTCTGCCTGGGCATGACGCGCTTCCTGCTGGAGCTGGGTGCGGAGCCGGTGCACATCCTGTCCACCTCCGGCTCGAAGAAGTGGGAGAAGCAGGTCGCCAAGGCGGTCGAGGGCTCGCCCTTCGGCACCGCGTCGAAGGCCTACGGCGGCAAGGACCTCTGGCACCTGCGCTCGCTGCTGTTCAACGAGCCGGTGGACTACGTCATCGGCAACAGCTACGGCAAGTACCTGGAGCGCGACACCAAGATCCCGCTCATCCGCCTGACCTACCCGATCTTCGATCGGCACCACCACCACCGTTACCCGACCTGGGGCTACCAGGGCGCGCTGAACGTGCTGGTCCGCATCCTCGACCGCATCTTCGAGGACATGGACGCCAACACGAGCGTCGTCGGCGTGACGGACATCTCGTTCGACCTGGTCCGCTGATCCGCCTCAGAGGATCGTGACGAAAACGGCCGGCCCCCGTCCATCCACGGGGGCCGGTTGTTTTTTGGAACGGCCCCGCGCCATCACCACTCCCGCCGCCGGCGGAGGCCGTCCACGCTGTAGCGCCCGGCCCCGGCGGCCAGCAGCGCCAGCAGGCCGCCGACGATCGCCACGTTCTTCATGAACTGGATGTTCTGCATCATCCGCTGCTCGGGCGGCGCATCCCAGAAGCGGTGGGCGAGGAACGTCGCGACGACCGTGAAGCCGGCCACCAGGATCGCCGCCAGCCACGTCCACGCGCCCAGCACGATGGCCAGCCCGCCGAAGAACTCGACGCAGGCCCCGACCAGTCCCGCCACGGAGGGCACGGGCACCCCCATCTTCGCCAGCCCTTCGGTGAAGCCTGCGAGGTTGGTCAGCTTGCCGAAGCCGCTTTGAACGAAGATCGCGCCGAGCATCACGCGGGCGACGAGCAGCGCCGCGTCCTGCCAGCCGGCGCCGGCTCGGTGGTCCCAGGACGCCGCTCCGGACGAGCGGCTGCCGTATGTCGCCATGTTGTCCTCCCGTGGCCGTTCGGAAATGAGCTTTGGACTGGAAGCCGGCCCGAACAGTGCGCCCCCCGAAAACAATGGGCGTATGCCGGCCGTGTGCGACATCCGACAAGGATCGGCGATTGTCAGCTTCCGGACATCCGCTGCGCGCGCGTCACTGCAATAAAATCAAACGATTAGCCTCTGGCACAGGCCGTGCAAATCCCTCTCCGCCCGTAGCGAGGAGGCCTGCATGTCCGTCGCCGACAAGGTCCAGGACGTCTTCAACGAACCCGGTTGCACGACCAACCAGGCGAAGTCCGACAAGGAGCGCAAGAAGGGCTGCTCCAAGGCGCTGAAGCCCGGCGCCGCGGCTGGCGGCTGCGCCTACGACGGCGCGATGATCGCGCTGCAGCCGATCGCCGACGCCGCGCACCTCGTGCACGGGCCGATCGCCTGCCTGGGCAACTCGTGGGACAACCGCGGCACGCGCTCCTCGCACTCGCAGCTCTACCGCACCGGCCTGACCACCGACCTGTCCGAACTGGACATCATCCACGGCGGCGAGAAGAAGCTCTACAAGGCGATCAAGGAGGTCGTGCAGCAGCACAAGCCGCCGGCCGTCTTCGTCTACCAGACCTGCGTCCCCGCCATGATCGGCGATGACGTCGAGGCGGTGTGCAAGCACGCCGCCGCCAAGCTGGGCGTTCCGGTGATCCCGGTGAACGTGCCGGGCTTCGTCGGGTCGAAGAACCTCGGTAACAAGCTGGCCGGCGAGACGCTGCTCGACCACGTCATCGGCACGCAGGAGCCGGCCTTCACCACCCCCACCGACGTCTGCGTGATCAGCGAGTACAACCTCGCCGGCGAGTTGTGGCAGGTGAAGCCGCTGCTGGAGGAGATCGGTATCCGCCTGCTCTCCAACATCTCCGGCGACGCCAAGTACCACGAGGTCGCCCGCGCCCACCGCGCCCGCGTCACCATGGTGGTGTGCTCGCAAGCGCTGGTGAACGTCGGCCGCAAGATGCAGGAGCGCTGGGGGATCCCCTATTTCGAGGGCTCCTTCTACGGCGTGTCGGACATGACCGACACCCTGCGCACCATGACCCGCATGCTGGTCGAGCGCGGCGCCGACCCCGACCTGATGGACCGTGCCGAAGGCGTCATCGCCCGCGAGGAGGCCCGTGCCCAGCGCCGCCTGCAGGCCTACCGCCCGCGCTTCGACGGCAAGCGGGTGCTGCTCTTCACCGGCGGCGTCAAGAGCTGGTCGATGGTCACGGCGCTGGAGGAGGCCGGCCTCACCATCGTCGGCACCTCGACCAAGAAGTCGACCGCCGAGGACAAGGAGCGCATCCGCAAGAAGAAGGGTCAGGAGTTCCACATGTGGGACGACCTGAAGCCGCGCGAGATGTACCGCATGCTGCGCGAAAGCGAGGCGGACATCATGCTGTCCGGCGGGCGCAGCCAGTTCATCTCGCTGAAGGCCAAGGTCCCCTGGCTCGACATCAACCAGGAGCGGCACCACCCCTACGCCGGCTACGACGGCATCATCACGCTGTGCGAGGAGATCGACAAGACGCTCTCCAGCCCGATCTGGCGGCAGGTGCGCGCGCCCGCGCCGTGGGAGGTCTGAGCATGGCGACGTCGCTTTTGCCCCCTCCCCATCCCTCCCCCGCGTTGCGGTGGAGGGGGTCTGCCGACGATGCGGCGGAGTTCCCTCTCCCGCGCAGCGGGGGAGGGTTAGGGAGGGGGCTCACGTCCCTTCACGCGTCCACATTCCAGGAGGCGTAACGTCATGGGCCACATCCAGCGCTTCCCCACCGCCACCAAGTCCGTCGCCACCAACCCGCTGAAGATGAGCCAGCCGATCGGCGCCGCGCTCGCCTTCCTGGGCATGGACCGCTCGCTGCCGCTGTTCCACGGCAGCCAGGGCTGCACCGCCTTCGGCCTCGTGCTGTTGGTGCGGCACTTCCGCGAAGCGATCCCGCTGCAGACCACCGCGATGGATCAGGTCTCGACCATCCTCGGCGGCTACGAGAACCTGGAAGAGGCGCTCAAGACCATCGACGAGCGCATGAAGCCCGCCCTGATCGGCGTCGCCACCACCGGCGTCACGGAGACCAAGGGCGAGGACTTGGCCGGCCACCTCGCCACCTTCCGCCAGCGCAACCCGACCCTCGCGCACCTGAATCTGGTGTTCGTCAACACGCCGGACTTCGCCGGCGGCTTCGAGGACGGCTTCGCCGCCGCGGTCACCGGCATCGTCGAGGCGTTCGCCGAGCCCTCGCGCTCCAAGGTGAAGGGTCAGGTCAACATCCTGGCCGGCTGCCACCTGACGCCGGGCGACGTCGAGGAGATCCGCGACATCGTCGAGAGCTTCGGCCTGACGCCGATCATCCTGCCCGACCTGTCGCTGTCCATGTCCGGCCGCCAGCCCGACGACTTCACCCCGACCTCGCTGGGCGGCACCACCATCGACCAGGTCCGCGCCATGGGCCAGTCGGAAGCGACGCTGGTGCTGGGCGAGCAGATGCGCACCGCCGCCGCGGCGCTGGAGCTGAAGACCGACGTGCGCTCGCTGTTCTTCGACCGGCTGACCGGGCTGGAAGTGAGCGACCGCTTCGTCAAGGCGCTGGCCGAGATCTCCGGCCGCCCGGTTCCCGCCCGCCTGCGCCGCCAGCGCGAGAGCCTGGTCGACGCCATGCTCGACGGGCACTTCTACACCGCGCGCAAGCGCGTGGTGGTGGCGCTGGAGCCCGACCTGCTGCACGCGGTCACCGGCTTCCTGGCCGACCTCGGCGTGCAGGTGGTCGGCGCGGTATCGCCGACCCAGGCGCCGGTGCTGGAGAAGCTGCGCGCCGGCACCGTCCTGGTCGGCGATCACGCCGACGCCGAGGCGCTGGCCGAGGGCTGCGACCTGATCATCTCGAACTCGCACGGCCGCCAGGGGGCGGCGCGGGCCGGGGTGGAGCTGTTCCGCATGGGCCTGCCGCAGTTCGACCGCCTGGGCGCCGGGCTGACGGTCAGCATCGGCTACCGCGGCAGCCGCGACCTGCTGTTCGCCCTCGCCAACCGCTTCCTGGCGCAGGAGACGGAACACCACGCGGGCGACGCGCACGATTGCCATGGAGGCGGCGGATGCGGATGCAGCGCCGGCTGAAACTGGTCGATGAGAACGGGCCCCAAGGGGGCAGAGGAGGTTCCATGAAGGTGGCGTTCTGCACCCAGGACATGCAGCACGTGGATGCGCATTTCGGCTGGGCCAAGAACATCGCGATCTACGAGGTGGCCAAGGACGGCTACCGCATGGTGGAGACCTGCCAGTTCGGCGGCTCGATGTTCGAGGACGGCAACGAGGACAAGCTGATCCCGAAGATCGAGGCGATCGGCGACTGCGCCATCGTCTACCTCTCGGCCATCGGCGCCTCGGCGGCGGCGCGCATCGTGGCGAAGAAGATCCACCCGGTGAAGGTCGATGCCACCGCCTCCATCACCGGCCAGCTCGACCGCCTGGTCGAGACCATCAACGGCAACCCGCCGCCCTGGCTGCGCAAGGCGATGGGCGAGGTGCCCGAACTGGCCTTCGCCGACGACGAGGAGGATTGACCCATGACCGACGTCACCCTAGCCGAAGACATCGACGGCGCCTTCCTGAAGACGCTCGTCCTGCTGTTCCGCGCCGAGGACACCTACGGCGCCTGGGAGGGCAAGAGCGACGAGCAGATCCTCGCCCCCTTCATCCTCGACAAGGAGGCCCGCGCGGCGATCCCGATCATCGGCGACCCCGACCCGGACACGCTGTGGCGGCTGGAGCTGTTCTACAAGGCCGTCGGCATCACGGTGGAGAAGCTGACCGGTGTCATGGCCTCGACCATGATGAAGATGAGCCACGAGGGCTTCGGCCGCATCGTGCTGATCGCCGGGCGCTTGGTGGTGGTGTCGAAGCACCTGCGCGACGTGCACCGCTTCGGCTTCCCGTCGCTGGAGAAGCTGACGGCCGACGGCGGCAAGCTGGTCCGCGAGGCGGTCGGGCTGGTCGAGAAGCACCCCGACGTGGCGCAGCTGTGAGGGCCGCCGCATGACCGATGCCGCGACCCTCAAGGACGAGATCAAGAAGCTGAATGCCCGCGCCACGGCGAAGAAGATGGACCTGCACGACCTCTCCGAGGAGCTGCCGGTGAGCTGGGAGCGCATCCCGGAGGTGGCGCAGGAGACCTATGAAGCCTTCAAGCTGCTGGCCGAGAAGCGCGCCCGGCTGAAGGCGCTCGAGACCGCTTGAGAAGGAGCCTAAGGACCATGAGCGCATTCGTCACCGGCCTGACCCGCGGCGGGGCCGCCTGGACGCCGAAGTTCGTCGAGAGCATCGACCGCAAGCAGTGCATCGGCTGCGGCCGCTGCTTCAAGGTTTGCGGCCGCGACGTGCTGGAGCTGATCGGCATCACCGAGGACGGCGACATCGTCGACGCCTTCGACGATGAGGCCGAGAAGAAGGTCATGAGCATCAAGACGGCCGGCAACTGCGTCGGCTGCGAGAGCTGCTCCAAGGTCTGCTCGAAGAGCTGCATCACCAACCTGCCGCTGGCGGCGTAACCGTTCCGGCCTCACCCGTCTCTCCCGGGGCCCGGAGGTGGGGTGGGGAAGCATGATTCAGGCCGAAACCCTGCTTCCCCACCCGCGTCTCCTTACATTTCCCGCACCCATTGCCCCCACCCCCGCCTCCCCCGCTTCGCAGGGGAGGGTGCCTTTTTTCCCCCTCCCCTGCGAAGCGGGGGAGGGGTCAGGGGTGGGGGCAAGCGTTCCGTCATTGTCGCTGTCGCAAACCCGACAATCGTCGCGAATCCCCCACCCCCGAAAACCTGACAATCCTTCCATATCAGCGCCTTACCATTTGGCACGCCGCATGCTTCTTGTCTCCCCAGACAGGCTTCACGAGCCGAAAGGAGACGAAGACATGGTGACCCTCACGCAGACGGCGGTGGCCACGTTGGAGACGGTCCTGGCGAAGTCCGGATCGATGGTGCAGGGGCTGCGCATCGCCGTCACCGACGGCGGCTGTGCCGGGCTGAAGTACCAGATGGGCCTGGAGGCCGAGGCGGCCGACGACGACGAAGTGATCGCGTTCGGCGGCGTGCGCGTCTTCGTCGATCCCCACAGCGCCCCGCTGCTCGACGGCGTCGTCGTCGACTTCGTGGAAGGCATCGAGGGCGCCGGCTTCACGTTCGACAACCCGAAGGCCAGCAGCTGCGGCTGCGGCAAGTCCTTCTCCGTCGGCGGCTCCTGCTCGTCGGCAACGGCTGGGGCGGCCGCGTCGTCCTGCGGCACCTCCACGCACTGATCCCCTGAAGAAGGCATCCGCCCATGTGGAACTACACCGACAAGGTCAAGGAGCACTTCTTCAACCCGAAGAACGCCGGCGTGCTCGACGGCGCCAACGCGGTCGGCGAGGTCGGCTCGATCACCTGCGGCGACGCGCTGAAGCTGATGATGAACGTGAACCCGGCCACCAACGTGATCGAGGACGCGCGTTTCCAGACCTTCGGCTGCGGCTCGGCCATCGCCTCCTCTTCGGCGCTGACCGAGATGATCATCGGCAAGACCGTCGATGAGGCCCTCCGGCTCACCAACCGCGACATCGCCGAGTACCTGGGCGGCCTGCCGCCGGAGAAGATGCACTGCTCGGTCATGGGCGCCGAGGCGCTGCGCGCCGCCATCGCCGCCTACAAGGGCGAGGCGTGGGACGACGACCACGAGGAAGGTGACCTGGTCTGCAAGTGCTTCGGCATCGACGCCGCGATGATCGAGCGCGCCGTCACCGTCAACGGCCTGACCACGCTGGAGGAGGTCACCCACTACACCAAGGCCGGCGGCTCCTGCCAGACCTGCCACGAGAAGATCGAGGACGTGCTGGAGGCGGTGCTCGCCAAGACCGGCGCTTTGAAACCCGCCAAGGCGCACGCCCCGGGCACCGTCGGCCTCGACGCCATCCTGCCGCTGAAGCCGAAGGAAGCCGCCCCGCCGCCGAAGCTGACCAACGTGCAGCGCATGCAGGCGATCATGATGGCCATCGAGGAGATCCGCCCGCAGATCCGCAAGGACGGCGGCGACGTCGAGCTGGTCGATATCGACGGCAAGGACATCTACGTGCGGCTCTCCGGCGCCTGCTCCGGCTGCTCGCAGTCGGCCGGCACCATGATGGGCGTGCAGATGAAGCTGGTCGAGAAGCTGGGCGAGTTCGTCCGCGTCAAGCCGGCCTCCCTCATGCCGGCGGGGGCGTGACCATGGCGGGGATCTACCTGGATAACAACGCCACCACCCGCGTCGACGCGGAAGTGCTGGCCGAGATGCTGCCGCTGTTCACCCAGGACTTCGGCAACCCCTCCTCCATGCACGGCTTCGGCGCCGCCGTCGGCGGCAAGATCGAGTGGGCGCGCCAGCAGGTGCAGGCGCTGCTGGGCGCCGCGCACGACAGCGAGGTCGTCTTCACTTCCGGTGGCACCGAGAGCGACAACACGGCGATCCTCTCCGCGCTGGAGGCCTACCCGAAGAAGAAGAGCATCGTCACCAGCGTGGTCGAGCACCCCGCCGTGCTGGCGCTGTGCGAGCACCTGGAGAAGAAGCGCGGCTACACCGTCCACCGCATCGGCGTGGACGGCAAGGGCAACCTCGACATGGACGCCTACAAGGCGGCGCTGTCGGAGGACGTCGCCATCGTCTCCATCATGTGGGCCAACAACGAGACCGGGACGATCTTCCCCATCGAGGAACTGGCGACGCTGGCGAAGGCCGTCGGCGCGGTGTTCCACACCGACGCGGTGCAGGCGGTCGGCAAGATCTCGATGAAGCTAGCGGACAGCGCGGTCGACATGCTGTCGCTGTCCGGCCACAAGCTGCACGCGCCGAAGGGCATCGGGGCGCTGTACGTCAAGCGCGGCCTGCGCTTCCGCCCGATGCTGCGCGGCGGCCACCAGGAGCGCTCGCGCCGCGCCGGCACCGAGAACGCGCCGGGCATCGTCGGCCTGGGGGCGGCGGCGCAGCTGGCGCTGGTCCACATGCAGGACGAGAACACCCGCGTGAAGGCGCTCCGCGACAGGCTGGAGGCGGCGATCCTGGAGGCGGTGCCGAACTGCTTCGTCACCGGCAACCCGGCCAACCGCCTGCCCAACACCTGCAACGTCGCCTTCGAGTACATCGAGGGCGAGGCGATCCTGCTGCTGCTGAACGAGCACGGCATCGCCGCCTCGTCGGGCTCCGCCTGCACGTCGGGCTCGCTGGAGCCCAGCCACGTCATGCGGGCGATGGGCGTGCCGTATACGGCCGCGCACGGCGCCACCCGCTTCTCGCTGTCGCGCGAGACGACGGACGCCGAGATCGACCAGGTGATCGCCGTGGTGCCCGGCATTATCGAGCGGCTGCGCAGCCTGTCGCCCTACTGGGCAGGGGCCGGCGCGGCGCCGAAGGCGTTCGCGCCGACCTACGCGTAACCGCGGCTGCCCCCTCCCCATCCCTCCCCCGCTGCCGCGGTGGAGGGGGCAGAACGGAGGAGTTCCCTCTCCCGCGACAGCGGGGGAGGGTTAGGGAGGGGGCTTCGTTCTGGGAGACACCGATGCACACGCCCGGTTTCGTCACCATCAACGACACCACGTTGCGCGACGGCGAGCAGACGGCCGGCGTCGCCTTCACGCTCGCCGAGAAGATCGCCATCGCCCGCGCCCTCGACGACGTCGGCGTGCCGGAGCTGGAGATCGGCATCCCCGCCATGGGCGCGGAGGAGCGCGAGGGCATCCGCGCCGTCGCCGCGCTCGGCCTGCACGCGCGACTGATGGTCTGGTGCCGGATGACCGACACCGACCTGGAGGCGGCGCTGAGCTGCGGCGTGGACTTCGTCAACCTCTCCATGCCGGTCTCCGACATCCACATCACGAAGAAGCTGCGCCGCTCGCGCACCTGGGCGCTGGGGCAGATCGACCGCATGGTGCGCATGGCGCGCGACGCCGGGGTGGACGTCAGCCTGGGCGGCGAGGACTCGTCCCGCGCCGACATGGACTTCCTGATCCAGGCGGCGATCACCGCACAGATCGCCGGCGCCCGGCGCTTCCGCTTCGCCGACACGCTGGGCGTGCTCGACCCGTTCCAGACCTACGCGGCCATCGCCCGCATTCGCGCCGCCACCGATCTGGAGATCGAGATCCACTCCCACGACGACCTCGGCCTCGCCACGGCGAACTCCCTGGCCGCGGTGCAGGGCGGCGCCACCCACGTCAACACCACGGTCAACGGCCTGGGCGAGCGCGCCGGCAACGCGCCGCTGGAGGAGGTGGTGATGGCGCTGAAGGTGCTGCACCGCCGCGAGACCGGCGTCGACACCCGCTCCTTCGGCGCGATCTCGCAGCTGGTCGAGGCGGCGTCGAACCGGCCGGTGGCGGTCAACAAGTCGATCGTCGGCTCGGCGGTGTTCACGCACGAGGCCGGCATCCATGTGGACGGCCTGCTGCGCGACCGCCAGACCTACCAGAACTTCGACCCAGCCGAGGTCGGGCGCGAGCACCGCATCGTGCTCGGCAAGCACTCGGGCACCGCCGCCGTAAAGCTGGCCTACGCCCAGATGGGCGTCACACTGGAGGACGCCGAGGCGCAGGCGATCCTGCCCCGGGTGCGCAGCCTCGCCACCACCGCCAAGCGCGCGCCGACTCCCGACGAGCTGCGCGCCTTCCGGGAGGGGGTGCCGGCATGACGGCCATCGCTGACACGACTCCCCTGCCCGCCCCCGGCCTGCTGCGGCTGCTGAAGGAGGACGTGACCTGCGTGTTCGGCCGCGACCCGGCAGCGCGCAACGGCTGGGACGTGCTGACCTGCTACCCCGGCGTCCACGCGCTGATGGCGCATCGGCTGGCGCACGCGCTGTGGCGGCGGGGCCTGCGCTGGCCGGCGCGCTTCCTGTCCTACCTGTCGCGGGCGGTGACGGCCATCGACATCCACCCGGGCGCCCGGATCGGCCGGCGTTTCTTCATCGACCACGGCGCCGGCGTGGTGATCGGCGAGACGGCGGAGATCGGCGACGACGTGACGCTCTACCATGGCGTCACCCTGGGCGGCACCACCTGGAACCGGGGGAAGCGCCACCCGACGCTGGAGGACGGCGTGCTGGTCGGCGCCGGGGCGAAGATCCTCGGCCCCATCACGGTCGGCCGCAACGCGCGGGTCGGCGCCAACTCGGTGGTCACCAAGGAGGTGCCGGACGGCATGACCGTGGTCGGCATCCCCGGCCGCGTGGTGCGCCCGGCGACGGCGCGGCGCCTGACGGACGCCGGCATCGACCTCGACCACCACCTGATGCCCGACCCGGTCGGCAAGGCCATCGCCTGCCTGATCGACCACATCAACCGCCTGGAGGCCCGGCTGGATATGGCCGACACCGCGTCCGCCGGGGCGGTGTGCGCGTCGTGCGGCGACCTCTGCGACCAGCGCGCCTGCGGCGCGGACCCCGTGAAAGGACTGGACATATGAGCTTCAAGGACGACTTCGAGGACCTGGAGAGCGCCGAGGACTTCCTGACCTTCCTGGGCGTGACCTACGAGCGCCGCGTGGTGGACGTGAACCGCCTGCACATCCTGCAGCGTTTCCACGACTACCTCGCCGCCGACACCGGCCTGGAGAGCCTGACCGACGACGCCGACCTCGCCGCCCGCCACCGCGCCCACCTGGAACGCGCCTATCGCGACTTCATGGCCAGCACCGGCGTGGCCGAGAAGACCTTCAAGGTCCACCAGCAGCAGGCCGAGCGGATGAGCGACCGGTTCGTGTTGCTGGATTCGCTCATGTCTTGAGCTGCGCCCTTATCGCCCGCAGTCGCCCAATTCGTCATGGCCGGGCTTATCCCCATAGGCGCTCAGTTTAGCGGTTGGCGGCCGGCTTCGGCGACCGATCACTGTCCCAAACCGTCATCCCCGCGAAGGCGGGGATCCATAACTCCCAAGGCAAGAGGCTGTGGAACGTATGGATCCCCGCCTTCGCGGGGATGACGGCCAAATAATGTCTGGAGCGATGCCCAGGACGCTAACTCAGCGCCCATGAGGACAAGCCCGGGCATGACGGTTCATGCAAAGCCGCCCTGCTGAGCTTCGGAAAAGCCACCGCCCATTTGCACAGGTCTGTATTTTTCCTGTCGGGCGATGCCCCGCTCCGGTCCATAGTCCGCTCCAGGCTGATGCTGCAGTCCATCCTGCGCCATCGCTCGATCAAGCAGCAAGGCGCCTCGCGGCGGGCCGAGTGGTCCTACCACCGCTGTTTAGAATCCGACAAAGCACCCGTCATGTCATGAACGCGACACAGTGGCAGGCGCTCGCTAAAACCGTAGAATCCAAGCTCTTTCAGCGCCTTAAAGGCTAAACTGAAACGCTGGCACGCTCCTTGCTCAACCCTGTGCACGGCCCAAAACGGCCGTACGAGCCTCGCGGCGCATCGCGCACCATTGCCATAACGGCAAATTGGTACCATAATGCGATTATCCGTACGGCCAGCAACTTCCCGCGGTGCAGCAGGAGACCGGCATGCACATCGTCGTCTGTATCAAGCAGGTCCCGGACAGCGCGCAGATCCGCATCCATCCGGTGACCAACACCATCATGCGGCAGGGTGTGCCGGCGATCATCAATCCCTTCGACCTCTTCTCGCTGGAGGAGGCGTTGCGCATCAAGGACCGCACCGGCGCCAAGGTCACCGTGCTGACCATGGGCCCGCCGATGGCCGAGGCCTCGCTGCGCAAGGCGCTGTCCTTCGGCGCCGACGCCGCAGTGCTGCTGACCGACCGCAAGTTCGCCGGCTCGGACACGCTGGCCACGTCCTACGCGCTGACCTCGGCCATCAAGAAGCTGCACGAGGAGGACCCGGTCGACCTCGTGTTCTGCGGCAAGCAGACGGTGGACGGCGACACCGCCCAGGTCGGCCCCGGCATCGCCACGCGCCTGGGCCTCCAGCAGCTCACCTACATCGCGAAGATCGAGGACGTGGACGCGGAAAAGCGCGAGATCACGGTGCATCGCCGCTCCGAAGGCGGCGTGCAGGTGCTGAAGACGGCGCTGCCCTGCATGATCACCATGCTGGAGGGCACCAACACCATCCGCTTCGGCACCATGGACGACCTGTTCCGCGCCGCGCGCACGCCGCTGCGCCAGTGGGGCAAGGACGACTGCGTCGAGGACGAGACCAAGGTCGGCCTCAAGGGCTCGCCCACCGTGGTCTCCAAGGTCTTCGTGCCGAAGCCGCGCGCCCAGAAGGCCAACATCATCGAGGGCGACGGCCCCGCCGCGCAGGCGGCGGCGGCCATCGACACCATCTTCGCCGCCCAGCCCAAGCTCGCCTCCGAGCTGCTCGCCCGATAAGGAGACCCGCACATGAGCGAAGCACCCTCCAAGGGGCCGCAGGGCCGCCGCTTCCAGCTGCCCGAGCACCTCAAGGCCTACCAGGGCGTCTGGGTCATCGTCGAGCAGGAGCGCGGCCAGGCCCACTCTGTCTCGTGGGAGCTGGTGGGCGAGGCCCGCAAGCTGGCCGACAAGCTGGGTACGGACGTCGGCGCCGTGGTGCTGGGCGCCGAGAGCCCGGACCTCGACCGCATCTGCGGCGAGGCGTTCGGCTTTGGGGCCGACGTGGTCTACAAGGTGACCGATCCGGTCCTGGCCGACTACCGCACCGAGCCGTACGCCCGCGTCATGACCGAGGTGGTCAACGCCCACAAGCCGGAGATCGTGCTGCTGGGCGCCACCACGCTGGGCCGCGACCTCGCCGGCGCCATCGCCACCACGCTGCAGACCGGCCTGACCGCCGACTGCACCGAGCTGGACATCTACGCCGAGAACCGCAGCCTCGCCGCCACCCGGCCGACCTTCGGCGGCACGCTGCTCTGCACCATCCAGACGTTGGCCTTCCGCCCGCAGATGGCGACCGTCCGCCCGCGCGTCATGGCGATGCCCGACCGCGACGAGAGCCGCGTCGGCCGCGTGATCGAGATCACGCCGGCCCTGGCGGAGGAGGACGTCGTCACCAAGGTGCTGCGCTTCATCCCCGACAGCGCGCAGAACGAGGCGCAGCTCGCCTTCGCCGACATCATCGTCGCCGCCGGCAAGGGCCTGGGCAAGCCGGAGAACCTCGGTCTGGTCTGGGACCTTGCCAAGGTGCTGGGCGCCGAGGTCGGCGTGACGCGCCCGCTGGTGCAGGCCGGCTGGGCAACCTTCGACCGCCAGGTCGGGCAGACCGGCAAGACGGTGCGCCCGAAGCTCTACATCGCCGCCGGCATCTCGGGCGCCATCCAGCACCGGGTGGGCATGGAGAAGGCCGACCTGATCCTGGCGATCAACACCGACAGACAAGCGCCGATCTTCGACTTCGCGCACCACGCGATTGTCGGCGACGCCTTGCAGGTGCTCCCCGCCCTGACGGAGGCCTTCGCCAAACGCCTTCAGGTCAACCGGCTGGCGAGCTGAGGAGGGACAGGACCATGGTGGAAAAGTTCGATGCCATCGTCGTCGGCGCCGGACCGTCCGGCAACGCTGCGGCCTACACGCTGGCCAAGTCCGGCCTGAGCGTGCTTCAGCTGGAGCGCGGCGAGTACCCCGGCGCCAAGAACGTCCAGGGCGGCATCATGTACGCCGCGGAGCTGGAGAAGCTCATCCCGGACTTCCGCGAGGATTGCCCGACCGAGCGCCACGTCATCGAGCAGCGCATCTGGTTGCTGGGCGACGACAGCTACATCGGCACCAACTACCGCTCGGACGGCTACAACACCGAGACGCCGAACCGCTACACGATCATCCGGGCCAACATTGACAAGTGGTTCTCCGAGAAGATCCGCGGCGCCGGCGCCCTGCAGATCTGCGAGACCACGGTGACCGAGCTGCTGCGCGACGCGTCCGGCAAGGTGTACGGCGTGCGCACCGACCGGGTGGGGGGCGAGATCCACGCTGACGTGGTGGTGATGGCCGACGGCGTCAACGCGCTGCTGGCCAAGCGCGCCGGCCTCCAGAAGGAGCTGGAGCCGCAGAACGTCGCACTGGCGGTGAAGGAGATCCTGTTCATCGATCCCGACCTGATCAACCAGCGCTTCGGCCTGAAGGGCGAGGAAGGCGTGGTCATCGAGATCATGGGCAAGGTGACCAAGGGGATGGTCGGCACCGCCTTCCTCTACACCAACAAGGAATCGCTGACGATCGGCATTGGCTGCCTGATCTCCGACTTCAAGAAGGCCGCGATTCCTCCGTACAAGATGCTGGAGGACCTGAAGCGCCACCCCGTCATCGCCCCCCTGATCGAGGGCGCGGAGATGAAGGAGTACGCCGCGCACATGATCCCCGAGGGCGGCTTCAACGCGGTGCCGGAGCTGTACGGCGACGGCTGGGTGGTGGCGGGCGACGCCGCGCACTTCAACAACGCCGCGCACCGCGAGGGCTCCAACCTCGCCATGGCCTCGGGGCGCATGGCGGCGGAGACGATCATCGCGCTCAAGAAGGCGGGCAAGCCGTTCACGGCAGCAAACCTCGCCGCCTACAAGAAGGCGCTGGACGACTCCTTCGTCATGAAGGACCTGAAGAAGTACAAGGATCTGCCGGGGATCATGCACGGGAACAAACAGTTCTTCGGCGCCTACCCCGACCTCCTCAACGCCGCCGCGCACAACCTCTTCACCGTGGACAGCGTCGACAAGCTGACCAAGGAGAAGGAGATCCTGCGCTCCTTCGTGAAGAAGCGCTCCGTGTTCGGGCTGGTTGGCGACGCGATCAAGCTGGCGAGGGCATTCCGATGAGCCACATTTCCGCCGTCTCTGGACCCAAGGTCGAAGAGAAGCTGTACCAGAACCGCTACATCGTCGACGAAAGCCATCCGCACATCGCGATCAGGGACCGGACGGTGTGCACCGACTGCGACAGCAAGGCGTGCACCTGGTGCTGCCCGGCGGCGTGCTACACCGCCGACGCCTCGGGCGCGGTGACGCTGGCCACCGACGGCTGCCTGGAGTGCGGCACCTGCCGCGTGGTCTGCCAGGACAAACAAAACATCGCCTGGGACTACCCGCGCGGCGGATACGGCATAAGTTACAAGTTCGGTTGAGGCCTGGGCGCACGCTATCCCGGCGCCCGGATCCCTCTCCTATCCGCCAGGACTTGCAAGCCCCTCCCCGCACCGCGTGGGGAGGGGTTTCTTCGTTGCGGCGTCAGTGCGCCAACTGGAACAGACCGGCCCAGATGACGACGAGCATGAGCGCCCCGCCGATCGCCACCGCGCCCGCGAAGGCCGCGCGGGAGAGGACCCGTTCGCCGAGCGCGGTCCAAGCGACCGCGAGCGAGATGGGAAAATAGAGCAGCACCGCCGTCATCAGCCCCGGCGAGAAGCGGTCGTACAGGAACGTGGTGGCCAGATGGAACACGAAGTTCCAGAACAGGTTGCCGCTCGCCCAGGACAGCAGCACGAAGGCGGACAGCGGCGACGGGCGGAACGCGGCCCAGGCGGTCAGGCTGAGCAGGATCGCCATGAACACCGCGTTGTTCAGCAGGAACGCCCCGCCGGTCATCGAACTGCCGAGCGTGTGGGTGACCCAGTCGGGAAAGCCCGTCCCGTACTCCTCGACGATGTGCGGCGCGAACGCCGCCGGCATCAGCCAGATCAGCCGGTGGAAGCGAAGGCGCGGCACCGGAAGGGCAATGGCGGACATACGCAACTCCTGACAATCGCCGGGAATCATACGCACACAGCGTATCCGTCCGGCGACCGGGCGCGCAAGCACCACCATCGCAAGTGGCAGGCCCAGGGAAGCGCCGCTTCGCGTCAACGTTCAGCCGGTGGCGCAACTCACCTCGTCCCAGGCCTGCACCGTCAGGTGCCGGGCGATCCGCCCACCGCGCAGGTCGAGCGTCATCGCCGACATCACGTGGCATCCATCGGGGTACGCGCACTCCTCAACGAAGGCGGCGCGCTCCGCCCCGACGACTTCGTGGCCGACGCGGTGCGACATGTCGCGCGAGCAGACGTCGCGCCAGAACGCCGCGATGGCCTCGCGCCCCTTCAGCGTCATGGGCGAACTTGGAGGCCGGTTGCGGTCGACGATGACCATCTCGGCGTCATCGGCGTAGAGCCGGACCAGCGTGTCGGCGTCGCTCTGCTCGAGTGCCCGCTTGAGGTCGCCGAAATCGAAGGAGTCGGAAGCCGCTGTCGCCATGGCGCACCCCCTGTTGATTCCCCGCGTGGATGCGCCAGGATACGCCGCCGGAGGCCGCCCGTCCCCGGCGCGGACGGATCTACGCCGCACGCGCCCTCATCATCCCCCGCAACGGCCTTGAAGGTCGAGCAGGCGGGCCATCTCGTCCGGTGCCGCGACCACGTCGGCCAGCGTGTAGCGCGACAGCACGCCGACGAAGGCCCGCAGCGCCTCGCCCAGGATGCCCCTCAGGCGGCAGGCCGCGGTGATGCGGCAGGCGTTGCCGGCCTCGAAGCACTCGACCAGCTCCATGTCCTCCATCTGCCGCACCAGATCTCCGAGGTTGACGGCCTCGGGCGGGCGGGCGAGACGGATGCCGCCGCCCTTGCCGCGCACCGCCTCGAGATAGCCGAGCCGGCTCAACTCCTGCACCACCTTGACCAGATGGTTGCCCGAGACGCCGTAGCGGTCGGCGATCTCCTGTGTCGTCGCCAGTGCGTCGCGCTTCAGCGCGCAATAGGCCAGGACGCGGATGCTGTAGTCGGTGTAGCGCGTGATCTGCATTCCAAACCCCTGGACGCGGCAAGGCATCTCCAAAATGGCGAATTATGCCATTTCAAAGCACTCTTTGATTGCATAGCGGCTCTGCTGGATTTGCACACCAGCCCGCTCCCGATAATATGCATTATAAATACATATTAAGCAAGGAGGCACGGCGATGTCGGATCTGGTTCGCACCCTGAAGAACGAGCACAACCAGCTGAAGGAGCTTCTCGACCGCGTGAAGGTGCTGGGCATCGGCACGGCGGAGGGGCAGCGGACGCTGCGCGGCGCCCGGCAGGTGTTCGTCGAACATCTTGCGCACGAGGACCGGGACTTCTATCCGGCCTTCCTGGCCGCCTCGGCCAGACGGCCCGACGCCGAGCGCATGGCGATGCAGTTCGCCGCCGAGATGACGGCGATCAGCAAGGACATCCTGGGCTTCTTCGACAAGTACAAGGACGGCGGTTCCGGCTTGGAGTACGCCCGCGACTTCGGCCGCCTGTCGGCCGCGCTGTTCCTGCGCTGGCACAAGGAGGAAAGCATCCTCTACACCCGCTACGCCGAACTCGCCGCGACGAAGGCGGCGTAACGGGTGCGCCGGGCGCGGAGGTGGCGACGGCCGCCCGCGCCCGGCTTCAGGTTCCCGAGGTCCCCACCGGGGCCCGTCCCCTCGCCTCCGCGGAAGGGGCGCTAGGACACCGCCCCATCCGGATGACCGACCAGAACGGACGCCCTGGCCTGCGCCAGCGCTTTGGCCTTGCGGATTTCATGTGCGGCCACGTCCAGCCAATGCCGGGCCTCCGCCACACGGCCGTCGCGACAGGCCTCGTCCAAGGCTCGACAGGCCTCGAGCATGGACGTGAAGTCGAGGGTTGCCGAGGTGCCCGAGAGGCGGTGGGCCACCGCCCGGAGTTCACGGAGGTTGTCGCGGCACCCCTCGAGTTCCTCCACCCAGCCGTCCGCCTGCTCGACGAACAGGTCGAGCATCTGCACCAGCACCGAGGGCGACACGTCCGCGAAATCCGCCGCCCGCACCGCGTCGCCGGTCCCCGACGGCGCTTGGACGGTCTCCAGAAAGCCGTCGATCGTCCTCAGCAACTCCGGCCAGACGACCGGCTTCCTGACACAGCCATTCATGCCGGCGGCTTGCAACGCCTCGGCCTCGTGCGATCCGTCCGCGGTCATGGCGATGATGGGAATGGCGGACACCCCGCCCGGCAGGTCGCGGATGATCCTGGTCGTCTCGATGCCGTCGAGCACCGGCATCATCACATCCATGAGGATGAGGTCGAACGGGCGCTTCTGGACCGCGGCGACGGCCTCCGCCCCATTCTCGACCGCCTCGACCCGATGTCCCGCCCTTTCCAGCATGGAGCGCGCCAGGATCCGGTTCAGGTCGACGTCGTCAACCAGCAGGATCGCGCCGCGGCGGGCGGTCTCCCGCGGCGGCGGTACGGGTGAGGTTTCGCCTCCGGCGGGCTTCTCGCCCATGGCCAAGCGGATCGTGACGTGAAAGGCGCTGCCTTCGCCGACCACGCTTTCGACCCGGATCGTTCCCCCCATCATCTCGACCAGCGCCTTGCAGATCGCCAGCCCCAGGCCGGTGCCGCCGTACCGGCGCGTCGTCGAGGTCTCGGCTTGGCTGAAGCGCTGGAACAGCCGCCCCATGTGATCCGCGGAAATGCCAACGCCGGTGTCCCGGACGACGAACCGGAGGTCGCAGGATCCGTCATCCCGCGTGCGGTGGCCGACCGACACGGTTACGGCGCCGTGGGCGGTGAACTTCACGCCGTTGCCGAGCAGGTTGATGAGGATCTGCTGCAGGCGCACCGGATCCCCGCGGACGAAGCGCGGCACATCGGGCTCCGCCACCATCCCGATCTCAAGACCCTTGGCCTGCGCCATGGGCCGGACGAGGGCGACGCATTCGCCGACCAGTTCCGGCAGATCGAACGACACCGATTCCAGTTCGAGGCGGCCCGCCTCGATCTTCGAGTAATCGAGGATGTCGTCGATCAGCCGAAGCAGCGAACGGGCGGCGCGCTGCTGGTGCTCGATGTACCGCGTCTGCTCGTCGGTAAGACCGGACTGCACCAGCGCCTCGGCAAAGCCGAGGATGCCGTTGAGCGGTGTGCGCAGCTCGTGGCTCATCATCGCCAGGAACACCGACTTTTCACGGTTCTCCTGGTCGGCGCGATCCCGCTGCCCCTTGACTTCGGCGATGTGCCGTTCGGCAACCCGCGTGCCGCGCCGGGTCAGGGAGATGGACAAGCCCCCCGCGGCGACGATCGCCACGGCGGCGCCGAGGACGAGCAACCACATGATCGTGCGGTACTCGGCCTCCACCACGGCGATCGGTGCGGCGATGGCCACGTGCCACGGCGCTCCGGCGATCGGCATGGTGAACGCGTAGACCCGGTCACCTTCCTTGACGGTCCCCTGAAAGACCCCCGACGCGCCCGAACCGAACCGTGCCCGAAGGTCCTCGGTGGCCGGCACCCCGACGAACCGCTCGGCCGCCTTGTTGCGGCCGAGGATGATGCCGTTGGCATCAACGACGGCGCCGACCCATTGCTCCGGGAGGCCATAGGCCTGCAGCAGATCGGAGAGCGCCTCGGGGTTCAGAGCCGCCACCACCGAATAGCGCACCGCCCCGTCGCGGATGGCCGGGAAACGCACCGCGATCGTGCCCGCGACAAGATTGCTGACGGCTGGAGCCCCGGTCTCCCAGGTCCGCTTGAGGGACTCGGGATCCCGTACGGGCGGCAACGGCTCTCCGGCGGCATAGCCGAGATTCATCAACTGCCGCTCGGCGTCGGTGAGGAGGACGGTGCGCCAATCCGCCCGTTGCTCGAAAACACGCTGCGCTTCCGTCCGGAAGCTCTCGATGTCGCCCCGGTCGAGCGCGGTGGACTGCGCGAGGGCGGCCAGGTGGCCCAGTTCGTCCGTCAGCATGCGCGCGACGGCGTTGGATACGCCCTGCGCCGCCCTTTCAAGGGTCTCGGCCACCGCATCCTGTTGTTGGCTTCGTATCATGCCGAACAAAAGCAGCATGTAAGCCAGCAGCGGGAGCAGACCAAGGACAATGAACCAATGGAGGCGCCTGACCCTTTGCATCAATATCTGCATCGGCTTTGTGATCGCTCGAACCCTACATTAGCAATCCGCGAAATTGCCATAGCAAATAAGCGCTGAGGTCAGAGCCTCCTCCAAAGCCAGCGGAACAGGGACATATCCTGACGGTCATTCACCCACGGAAGACAGGCTGTCGGCGGTCACAGCGCCCCGATGTACACCGCGACCCGGTCCAGTTCCTCGGACACCCTGACCGCCAGCGGCTCCAGCCCCTCCGTGCGGCCTTCCACCACGGCGGTCTCCAGCGCGTCGCCGGCCGCCGCCAGCGCTGCGGCGCCCACGGTGCGGGACGAGCCGGCCAGCTTGTGCGCCGCCTGCCGCACCTCCTCCCACGCCTGGGTTTCCAGCGCCTTGAACAGGCGCTCGCGGGTGGCGAGATTGGACGCCAGGAACTCCTGGAGGAGTTGGCGCAGGAACTCCTCGTCGCCGTCGAACAGCGCGGCCAGCGCGCTGGTGTCTAGCGGCGACATGGCGTCGCGCGCGGCCGGCGCGGCGGCGCCCGGCTGCGGACCCGCGGAGACGGAGGGCAGGTAGCGCTCGACGATGCGCTTCAACTCGCCGACCTCCACCGGCTTGGAGACGCTGTCGTCCATGCCGGCGGCCAAGCACTTCTGCGCCTCGCCCTCCATGGCGTTGGCTGTGATGGCGACGATCGGCAGATGAGCGCCGGAATCCACCTCGGCCTCGCGGATCGCGCGGGTCAGGTCGAAGCCGTCCATCTCCGGCATCTGGCAGTCGGTCAGCAGCAGCGCGTAGCGCCCGCTGCGCCACTTCGCCAGCGCCTCGCGCCCGTCCGCGGCCACCTCGGCGGCGTGGCCGAGCAGGGCCAACTGCCGCAGCACCACCTGCCGGTTGGTCGGATGGTCCTCGGCCACCAGGATCAGCCGGCCCTCGGCCAACGCCTCGTCCACCGAGGGGCTGTGGCGCGCCGGCGCCGGCACGATGGCGTCGCCGTACGCCTCGCCATCGGTCTCCGCCGCCTGCCGCCCGGACGCCACCAGCGCGCCGCGCACCAACGCGCTGCGCCGCACCGGGCGCGGGATCACGGTCGGCCCGCCCGGCCCGCCGGGGGTCGGCGCCTGCGCCACCACCACCATGCCGGCGTCCATCAGCCTGCGCTCGCAGCGCAGCCCGTCGAGGTCCGCCTCCTCGGCCGCCACGACCACGTCGCACACCGCCCCGGCGTCCAGCTCGCGCAGCGCCGGCAGCGCGTCCGGCGCCTCGATGACCCGCGCGCCCTCGGCGCTCAGGTACCGGGCGATGAAGCGGCGCTCGTCGCCCTCGGGATCGACGACCAGCACGCGCAGGCCGGCCAGCGGCGCGCTCTCCGGCTGCGCCGCCTCGGGCACCACGTCGGCGGTGAAGGTGAACCAGAAGGTGGCGCCGACGCCGGGCTCGCTCTCCACGCCGATCTCGCCGCCCATCAGCTCGGCGATGCGGCGGCAGATCGACAGGCCGAGCCCGGTGCCGCCGAAGCGGCGGGTGGTCGAGGCCTCGGCCTGGGTGAAGGGGCGGAACAGGCGGGCCTGCACGTCCTTGGCGATGCCGATGCCGGTGTCGATGACGGTGATGCCCACCGTCACCTTGCCGTCGCGCAGCGAGATCAGCTCGGCGCGGATCTTGACCGAGCCGGAGGGGGTGAACTTCACCGCGTTGCCGGCGATGTTGAACAGCACCTGCCGCACCCGCACCGGATCGCCCAGCACGGCCGCCGGCAGCTCCGGATCCACGTAGCTGATCAGCGCCAGCCCCTTCTTGCGGGCGCTGGGGGCCAGCGTGTCGGCGACGCCCTCCACCACCTGGGTCAGCGACACGGGCACCCGCTCGAGGTCCAGCTTGCCGGCCTCGATCTTCGAGAAGTCGAGGATGTCGTTGATGATGGTCAGCAGCGCGCCGGCGCTGTCGCGCACCACCGCCACCAGCTCGCGCTGCTCCGGCGTCAGCGGCGTGTATTCCAGCAGCTCCAGCATGCCCTGCACGCCGTTCATCGGCGTGCGGATCTCGTGGCTCATGGTGGCGAGGAACAGGGACTTCGCCTGGTTGGCCGCCTCCGCCTCGGCGCGCGCCGCCTCGGCGGCGCCCGACGCGGCGACCAGCGCGCGGGTGCGCTCCGCCACCTGGCCTTCCAGGGTGCGGTTCAGCTCGCTCAGCTCCTCGTAGAGGTGCACGTTGTCGAAGCCGACCGCGACCTTGGAGCAGAACACCTCGAGCAGCCGCCGCTCGTCCTCGTCCGGCGCGTGGCGGTGGCGGACGAAGACCACCGTGTCGTGATGCCGCGAGGTGGAGCGGAACACCAGCACGCTGCGCTCGCCCTCGCAGCGGTGGCGCATGTCGTCGAGCGCGCCGACCACCAGCGGCGCGTCCGCCTCCGGGAGTGCCGAACCGACACGCCGCCCCTCCAGCCCGGCGAGCGTGCCGCCGCCGCCGAACACCAGCGGCTCCCCCGCCGCCCCGGCCGCGCGGATGGCGAGCAGCGCCCCGGTGCAGGACGGAAAGATGGTGAGGATCTGCTGCACCGAGCCGCCGACGTAGTCGGCGATGGAGCGCTTGTCGAGCAGCGCCGAGGAGGCGTTGAGGATGCGCTCCAGCCCCTGGCGGTGGTGCTCGATGGCGGTGATGTCCTGGTAGCCGCGCAGCGCCGCCACCACCGAGGTGAACAGCTTCTGCGCCGTCAGCTCGGTCTTCGACTTGTAGTCGTTGATGTCGTAGTTGAGGATGACGTCGCGTTCCGGCGCCTGACCGGGCTGCCCCGTGCGCAGGATGATGCGCACACGGCGGTTGCGCAGGTCCGAGCGGATGAAGTGCACCAGCCGGAGGCCGGCGTCGTCCGACTCCATCACCACGTCGAGCAGCACCACGGCGATCTGCGGGTGCGCCGCCAGGACGCCGCGCGCCTCCGCCGCCGTGGCGGCCGAGAGGAACTGCGCCGGCCGCCCTTCGAAGGTGAAGCCGCGCAGCACCATCTTGGTGGTGGCGTGGATGGCCGGATCGTCGTCGACGATGAGGATCAGCCAGGGTTCGGCCGGTTCCGGCGCGGACTCCTTCGCCGACACCGCCTCGGCCTCAGAGCCCGGCTCCTCATCGGCAAACAGAAACTCGTCGCTCATCCGGCCCAGCCTTGCTCCGCACACATGCGATTTTCGACAACGGCCCGAATCTTTTCAATCGTCATCCCCGCGAAGGCGGGGATCCAGTGCTCGCGTCCGCGAGCCTCATGACTCAGATCGCCGCCATCGCGGCTCACGCTGGATCCCCGCCTTCGCGGGGATGACGGGAGAGAAAGACCCCCAACCCTGCTCCACCCAAAAGCGGAGCACGATATCACAAGCCCCGGTCGTATGACCAGCCGGCCTCCCTCGCCTATTCCTCGTCGCCCTCGTCGGGCTCGACCTGGCAGAAGCGGCGGAGTTCGTCGAGGTCCCCGACGGATATGGTGGAGCCGTGCGCCTCCACCCCCACGGCGCGCAGCTTGGCCAGCGCGCGCGAGAAGGTCTCCGGCTGCATCCCTAGGCGGCGCGCGATCAGCGCCTTGTCGAAGGGCAGCGCGAACACCGCCGAGCCCGGCCCCTCCGGGCAGAAGCGCAGGAGGAAGGTGCCGACCCGCTGGGGCGTCGGCTGCACCTGCAGCTGCTCGATGGCCTGGACAAGGTGACGCAGGCGCAGCGACAGCGAGCCCAGCATGGCGAAGGCGATCTGGTCGTCCTCGCGCAGGCAGCGGGCGAAACCCTCGGCCGTCAGGGTCATCAGGCGCGAATCGGACACCGCCTCGGCGCACACCGGGAACTTGCCGCTGGCGAACATGGCGGCCTCGGCGAAGGTCTCGCCCGGCGCCACGACGTTCACCACCGCCTCCGCGCCGTCGCGGGTGACGCGGTACAGCTTCACCCAGCCCTCCAGCAGCACGAAGAAGCGGTCGGCCGTCTCGTCCTGCACGAACAGCGTGGTGCCGCGCGGCACCGGGCGCACCTGGGCGGTGCCCACCAGCATGGCGAGCGCGCGGTCGGGCAGCCGCTGGAAGAGCGGGATGGTGCGTACCGTCGCCGCATCCTGCGGCCGCAATCCCGGAATGTCGGTCTTCATGCTCTGCGCTCTCCCCCTGGGCGCGGCCATTCTATCCAGTGCCGGTTCCAGCCGGTCAAGCGCGTTCGATCGATCACGAAGCGTTGCCGCTCAGGGCACGGTCTCCACCGCCGGCCGGCGCGGGCGGACCAGCATGGCGAGGTTGAGCGTCATCCCCACGACGTCGGACAGCATGCCGGGGACCGAGCCGACCAGCAGGTTGTGGCCGAACCAGCACGGCAGCGCCACCGCCATGATCAGGCGGAACGGCCGCACCGCGGTCTGGTAGCGCGCCACGCTGACGACGCCGAAGCCCAGCGCGGCGAACAGCGACGGCAGGCCGTTCCACGTCAGCGCCACGCCGGCGGCGATGAAGGGCAGCACCCCCAGATAGACCAGCCGGAACCCCGGCCGCGTGCCCAGCGGCACCGCCGCCGCCACCTGGGCGGCGGCCAGCAGGTTCATGGCGCAGCCGGTCTCCGCCCCCAGCAGCGCGAAATGCAGCGCGAAGAGCAGGTTGGTGGCCAGCTGGACGAGCAGCATGCCGATCCGGCTGCGGAACAGCGGCCAGGACATGCCGCAGGCGGTGCCGGCGAGGCCGATGCCCTGGGCAAGCGGAGCGGCGAGGAAAGCGTCGATCATGGTTCGGCTGGAAAACAGCGCCTGTGGGGTCCGCAGGTTGCGCTTCCCAGACAAGCGTTGACACGGATTACACGGATCGAGGCACGGATTGCACGGATTTCTTTGGGGCTTGGTGGAGCCCGGCCGACCCGGCAAACCGGGCGCGTCGGCGGCGCGGATTCCCTGAAATCCGTGCCCAAATCCGTGCAATCCGTGTGTCTGTTGCCCGAGGCGCCACGCCTCGCCGTTCAGGCCCGCGCCACGTCTTTGAGGTGCTTGGCCAGCACGCCGATCACCAGGTCCGGCGCGGTCAGCTGCGGCAGGTGGCTGGACACCGCCAACACCTCGCTCTCGGCGAACGGCCACAGGAAGCGCAGGTGCTCGGCGGCCTCGGGCGGGACCAGGGGGTCGCCTTCGCCGTGCACCAGCACCGCCGGCACCTCGAAGTCGTCGATCCAGCCGCGCAGGTCGGACTGGAAGGCCATCGCCGCCAGCCGGAAGGCGACGTCCGGCCGCACGGCGGCGAGGCAGGAGGCCACCTCCGCCGTCTCCGGGCTGGCCGGGGGCGCGTCCACCGCCAGCGCGGCGAACTCGCGCGACCACGCGGCATAGTTGATGGTCATGCAGGCGATCATGCGGCGCATGGTCGCCGCGTCGATGCCGCTGCGGTAGCGGCCGCGGTCGACGCCGCAGGCGCTGGGGGCGAGCAGCACCATGCGCTCGAACCGCTTGGGCTCCAGGATGCCGGCCAGCACCCCGGCCATGGCGCCGGAGCCGTGCCCGACATAGGCGCAGCGTTCGACGCCGAAGGCGTCGAGGATGGCCAGCAGGTCCTCGGCGAAGCCGGCCAGCGAACCGTGCCGGAACCCGTCGTAGCCGGCGCCGTCGCGGCCGCTGCCGGCGAAGTCGAAGCTGACGGTCAGGAAGTGGCGTTCGGCCCAGGGGCGGATGCGGCGCCAGGCGCGCTGGTCGGTGCCGAAGCCGTGGCCGAGGAGGAGCGCCTTGTGGCCGCAGCCGCCCACCGTCACGTTGTGCCGCCGCAGGACGTCCACCATCGCCGCGCTCCCCGCCGGTGCCTGTGGGGAGAGCAACATGCCGCCCCCCGCCCTCGTTCCAGAGGCGGCGGCCCGGCGTGCGGGGTACCTCCCTTCCCTGCCGGTCAGCAGCCGCTCAGCGATCGGATCCGTTCGATCAGCGCCCGGCCGTCGATGCGGCGCACGGTGACATCGGCGACCCCGTCGCAATGCCGGCCGCTCTGGTGGGTGTAGGCGTAGCGCACCCGCACCACCTCGGGATCCAGCCGCCCGACGCCGATCAGTTGCAGCGGCTCGCGCATCGCCGCGTAGAAACGGGTCATCGCGGCGACCTCGTAGGCGCCCTGGTTGCGCTTCTCGGGCACCAGGAACTCGTTGGCGCGCTGCCCGTCGCCGCGCGCCAGCGCACCGTAGAAGCCCTCGACCGCCGCCAATACGGCGTCGTTCGGTGCCATCGGGGGCGCCGTCGTCGGGGATGGCGGTGCGGGCTGGACCGCGGCGGGGGTTTGGGGTGCGGGGACGGTGGGCGGCAGCGGCGCCACCGCGATGCCCCTGGGCGACGCGGGCCGCGGTTCGGAAGGCACGGCCAGCGGCGGCGCCATGGGCTCGGGGGGTGGCGGTGCGGGAGGCGCCACCGGGCGTGCCGGTTCCGGGGCGGGCGCCGGCGCGCCGGGGGTGGCGCGCGGGTAGAGCTGGACCGGCGCCTGCGCGAACGCCGGGGCCGCCAGCGCGCCCGCCATCAGAAATACCAGGAGCCGTCCCGTCATCGTCCCGTCCCACCGTTGCGTGTGGATGAGACTTTAGTGTCGTTCATGCCGGGACGGGAATGCGTTTGCCGGTGGGCCGTCCCTTGGCGGACGCAGACGTGCCTGTCCGGCCCCCCACCCTGACCCTCCCCCACTGCGCGGGGGAGGGAACTCCGCGATTCCGCCCCCTCCCCCGCGAAGTGGGCGAGGGTCAGGGTGGGGACCGACACGGAAACGTCTGCCTACCGCTCCCCACCGCCCTTGTCGCGGAAGGCCTCGGCCTGGCGGCGGTCGGCCTCCAGTTCGCGATTCATCTCCTCGGCGATCTTCGGGTCGGTCTGCTTGGCCTGATCCGCCAGCGTCTTCGCCTTGGTCGTGTCGCCGCCCATGGCGGCGTCCAGCGCCTTGTCGGCGAGATCGTGCGCCTTCTTGTGCTCGGGGCTCTGCTCGTGCTTGCCGGCCATGCGGTCCTCCTCGGCTGGATGGTCGTCCGCGGACAACCGGATCCGGCCGCAGGGGTTCCCGGCCCCAGCCCCAAGACGGAAGGGTCAGCCCCGCGCGCGGTCGTACAGCGCGGCGTAGCCGCCGACCATCACCGCCAGCCCGACCAGCGTCTCCAGGCCGCGCAGGGGCGGCAGGTACACGCTGAGAAACGACGCCGCGGCGCCGGCCAGCAGCATCAGCCAGGCGAGCGTGTCGCGTTGCAGCGTGGAGCGGCGGGGCGGCTTCGGACGCCGCAGCTGGTGGATGTTCGACATCGGCGCGAGATCCTGGGGCGCGAGATCCTGGTGGCGGACCCCATGTATGGGGCCGCCGCGCGGCCCGCGCAAGAGCGCACGAAAGCGGCCGGGAACCGCACGGCTCCCGGCCGGAGTGTCCTGACGTCAGGAGGGGAACGTCGGGGTCAGAAGAAACCCAGCGCCTTCGGGCTGTAGCTGACCAGCAGGTTCTTGGTCTGCTGGTAGTGGTCGAGCATCATCTTGTGCGTCTCGCGCCCGATGCCCGACTGCTTGTAGCCGCCGAACGCCGCGTGCGCCGGGTAGAGGTGGTAGCAGTTGGTCCACACGCGCCCGGCCTGGATGCCGCGGCCCATGCGGAAGGCGCGGTTGCCGTCGCGGCTCCACACGCCGGCGCCCAGGCCGAAGCTGGTGTCGTTGGCGATGGCCAGCGCCTCCTCCTCGGTCTTGAAGGTGGTCACCGACACCACCGGGCCGAAGATCTCCTCCTGGAAGACGCGCATCTTGTTGTGCCCTTCCAGCACCGTCGGGGTGACGTAGTAGCCGCTCTCCAGCTCGCCGCCGAGGTGCGCCCGTCCGCCGCCGGTGAGCACCTTGGCGCCCTCCTGCTTGCCGATCTCGATGTAGCCGAGGATCTTCTCCAGCTGTTCGCTGGAAGCCTGGGCGCCGATCATGGTGCCGGCGTCGAGCGGATGGCCCTGCTTCACCGCCTGCACGCGGGCGACGGCCTTCTCGATGAAGCGGTCGTAGATCGATTCCTGCACCAGCACGCGGCTCGGGCAGGTGCACACCTCGCCCTGGTTGAGGGCGAACATGGCGAAGCCCTCCAGCGCCTTGTCGAGGAAATCATCCTCCTCGGCCAGCACGTCGGCGAAGAAGATGTTCGGCGACTTGCCGCCCAGCTCCAGCGTCACCGGGATCAGGTTCTCCGACGCGTACTGCATGATCAGCCGGCCGGTCGAGGTCTCGCCGGTGAACGCCACCTTGGAGATGCGCTTGGAGGTGGCGAGCGGCTTGCCCGCCTCGATGCCGAAGCCGTTGACCACGTTCAGCACGCCCGGCGGCAGCAGGTCGGCGATCAGGTCCATCAGCACCATGATGCCCATCGGCGTCTGCTCCGCCGGCTTCAGCACCACGCAGTTGCCGGCGGCCAGCGCCGGGGCGAGCTTCCACGCCGCCATCAGGATCGGGAAGTTCCAGGGGATGATCTGGGCGACGACGCCCAGCGGCTCGTGCAGATGGTAGGCGAAAGTCGTATGGTCGATCTCGGCGATCGAGCCTTCCTGGGCGCGGATGCAGGCGGCGAAGTAGCGGAAGTGGTCGATGGCCAGCGGGATGTCGGCGGCGCGCGTCTCGCGGATCGGCTTGCCGTTGTCCAGCGTCTCGGCCAGCGCCAGAACCTCCAGACGCTCCTCCATGCGGTCGGCGATCCGGTTGAGGACCAACGCGCGCTCAGCCGGCGAGGTGCGGCCCCAGGCGTCCTTGGCCTTGTGCGCGGCGGTCAGCGCCAGCTCGACGTCCTCGGCCTGGGACCGCGCCACCTCGCACAGCGGCTTGCCGGTGATCGGCGTCAGGTTGGTGAAGGTCTGCCCGTTCAGCGGCGGCACCCACTGGCCGCCGATGAAGTTGTCGTACTTCGGCCGGATGGCGACCGACTTGCTCAGCGTCTCAAGAGCCTGGTGCAGCATGGAGCGTTTCCCCGATTGCGTTATGCGCGACTGGTCATAACGACCGGGTTTATGGTTCCCGGATCGGGGCCTCCATCACAATTATACTATCGAAGCAGACGCGGGACGGCCACAGCGGCCGTCCTCCCTTGGTCCAATGGCGGCGCGGGCGCCGCGCCCCACGCGGGCTCTCACGCGAACAGGGCGTCGATGTCCGCCTGGGAGATGTTGCCGGACTGCGCCTCTTCCGACGGGCCGTGCAGCTCCAGCTCGCCGTCCATCTTGGTGACCGACGGGGGCAGCGGCATCGCCTCGAACTCGCGGCGGTTCCACAGGTTCATCATCGACTCGATGCGCTCCTCGATGAAGGAAAGCGCGCGCACCACCTTGGTGATGCGCTGGCCGGTCAGATCCTGGAAGTTGCAGGCCTCGTAGATGCGGACGACGACCTCATGCATGTCGCCCAGGCGATCCTTCTGGTAGCCGTCGGAGGTCGAGGCCTTCAGTTCGTTGACGATCTCCTCCAGCTCCTCGGCGCAGCCCATGATGGTGTTGGTCGCCGCCTCGGTGGAGGAGACCACCGCGCTCAGCTCCTGCGAGGCCTGGATGAAGCGGTCCTCGCCGGCCAGCGGGTGGCGCAGCGCCGCCATCTCGACCTTGGTGGCCTTGATGCGGCCGGAGATGTCGGCGACCTCGGTCTGGATCTGCTCGATCTGCTGGACGTCCATGGTCAGGAAGCGGTCGAGCTTGGCGCCCACCTCCTGGATGGCCTTCAGCACTTCGGAATTATCGACGCTGACCGGCCCCGCCAGGGCGGCGGGGACCGTTGCGGCGGACGCGGTGGCGGCGGTGTAGGGGTTGCCGTTGCTGCGCTTGGATTTCTGCAGCTCGGCCATGAACGGCTTCTGGGTGTGCTTCATGAGGCCCCCCGCCTCTCCTGCCGTCGGCCCGGTCGCTGCGCTCCGGCCGGTGGTGGTGTCGATGCGCCGGCACAGCGACGGCGCGAAAATCTATCAAATGCAACGCAATTCTGCGCAACACCTTTTTGCGGTTCCTGGCGATCCGTCATCCGAACAGCGCGTCGATGGCCGACTGGTCCAGCGCCGGCGCGGCGGCCGGGGCGGGATCGGGTGCCGGAGCCGGCTTGGCAGCCGGAGCGGGCTTGGCGGCCGGGGCAGGCTTGGCCGCGGCGGCCGGCTTGGCGGCGGGCAGCGGCTTGGCCGCCGGCTTCGGGGCCGGCTTGGGCTTCGGCGCGGCCGGAGCGGACGCCGGGGCCGGCGAATCGAACATGCTGTCGATGTCGGCTTGGCTCGCCTTGACCGGGGCAGCGGGCGGCGGGCTGTCGAACATGCTGTCGATGTCCGCCTGACTCGCCTGGACCGGCGCCGCAGGAGCGGCCGGAGCCGGAGAATCGAACATGCTGTCGATGTCGGATTGGCTCGCCTGCACGGGCGCCGCAGCCGCGGGAGGCGGCGGAGCCGGGCTGTCGAACATGCTGTCGATGTCGGACTGGCTGGCCCGCGCGTCGGAGACCGGGACGGGATCGGGCGCCGGAGCCGCCGGCGCGGGAGCCGGGGCGGCGGCGTGGCCGTCGAACATGCTGTCGACGTCGGCCTGGCTGACGCCATGCCCGTCCATCTGCGGGCCGTTCAGCAGGTGCGCGTCCGGCCGCTTGTCGGCGGACTCGTGGTGGACGTGGATGGCCGCCAGGGCCTCCTCGCCGAAGATGTTGATCATGGCGTTGACGCGCTGCTCGATGTAGCGGAGCGCGTTGACCACCTTGCTGGTGCGCTGGCCGGTCAGGTCCTGGAACGAGCAGGCGGTGAAGATGTTGGTCACCTCCGCCTCGATCTCGTTGCACAGCCCGGCGTTGGCGCCGTCGGCGCGGAGCTTGTTGGACAGCTCCATGAGCTTCTCGGCCGCGTTCAGGATCTCGAACGAGGCGCGCTCGGTGGAGATGACGATGGCGTCCAGCTCGTTGGTGGCGGTGAGGATCTTGTCGCTCGCCCCGTCGGGCGGGCGGAGCGCCGCCACCTCGCGCCGCGCCGTCTCGATGGAGGCGGCCATCTCGATCAGCTCGCGGCGCAGGACGTCCACGTGCTTGGCGGATTCGGCGACCGCGCTCTGCTGGCTCCAGGAGTTGCGGAACTCCGCCAGCATGCCGCGGATCTCCTCCGCCGCGGCGCCCATGGCGCGGCGATGGTAGCGGCGCAGGAACGCGCGCCCCTTCGCCGTCCGGGCGACCGCCTCTTCGATCTGGTCGAACTCTTCGTCGCTGAGCTGCGGCAGGCTGTCCACCGGGTGCTCCTTGCCCGAAGGGGGCGGTTAGCCGCCGATGACCGACTGGATCTTCTGCTTCAGCGTGTCGGCGTTGAAGGGCTTGACGATGTAGTTGTTCACACCGGCCTGCTTGGCGGCGATCACGTTCTCGGTCTTGCTCTCGGCGGTGACCATGATGAACGGGGTGCCGGCCAGCTTGGAATCGGCGCGGATCTCCTTGAGGAGCTGGAGGCCGGTCATCGGCTCCATGTTCCAGTCGGAGATGATCAGGCCGAACTTGCTCTCGCGCAGCTTGGCCAGCGCCGAGACGCCGTCGCCCGCTTCGTCGATGTCGGTGTAGCCGATCTGGGTCAGCAGGTTGCGAACGATGCGCCGCATGGTGGCGTAATCATCGACGACGAGGATCTTCATCTAGGCGTCTCCGCGATTTTCCGTTAGCTCGACCCGCCCCCGCATCCCGCGCGCGTGCCGGCCGGTCTGTATTGCCTCAAATCTCGGGAATTGTCATCCCTTTGGCGACACTGTGCAGCAGGCGGGTAAACAACGGGTTAGCTCGATGGAGAGTTTTGCCCGATCACGGAGAAATCACACGCCCGCCTCACCGCGCCAGCGGTTCCGTCGCCGCGGCCAGCCACGCCGCGGCCGGCCCGTCCAGCAGGGGCGACAACGCGCCGCGGACGCGCGCGTGGTAGGCGTCCACCCAGTCCAGCTCGGCCGCGCTCATCAGGCCCGGCGCGATCAGCGCCCGGTCGATGGGGACCAGCGTCAGCACCTCGAAGCCCAGCATCGGCCGCTCCGCTCCCGGCACTTCGTCCGGCTGCACGACGATCAGGTTCTCGATGCGGATGCCGTAGCCGCCGGTCTTGTAGTAGCCCGGCTCGTTGGACAGGATCATGCCCGGCAGCAGGGCCACCGTGTTCGGCACCTTTGAGATGCGCTGCGGCCCCTCGTGCACCGACAGGTAGCTGCCCACCCCGTGCCCGGTGCCATGGTCGTAGTCCAGCCCGGCCTGCCACAGCGGCAGCCGCGCCAGCGCGTCCAGCTGCGAGCCGGTGGTGCCGCGCGGGAAGCGCGCGGTGGACACCGCGATGTGGCCCTTCAGCACCAGGGTGAAGCGCTCGCGCATCTCCTCCGTCGGCGTGCCGATGGCAACGGTGCGGGTGACGTCGGTGGTGCCGTCCAGGTATTGGGCACCGCTGTCTATAAGATAGAGTGAGCCCGTCTCCAGCCGCCGGTTGGTCTCCGGCGACACGCGGTAGTGCACGATGGCGCCGTTCGGCCCGGCGCCGGAGATCGTCTCGAAGCTGACGTCGCGGAACCGCTCGCCCTCCTGGCGGAAGGCCAGCAGCCGCTCGGCCGCTTCCAGCTCGCTGACCGCGCCCGTCGGCGCGGCGCCGGACAGCCACGTCAGGAAGCGCACCATGGCCACGCCGTCACGGCGGTGGGCACGCCGGGTGCCGTCCAGCTCGACCGCGTTCTTGCACGCCTTGGGCAGCGCGCAAGGGTCGGCATCGCGGGCGACGCGGGCGCCGGCCGCGGCCAGCCGGTCGGTGATCCACGCCGCGGTGGTCGCCGGATCGGCCAGCACCTTGCGCCCGCCGCGGCCCAGCTCGTCGAGCGCCGCCCCGAACTCCTCCGGCGCGCGCACCGCGACCTGGTTGCCGAGGTGCGCCTCGACGCCGGGGGCCAGCTTGCGGCGGTCGATGAAGAGGTCGACCGCGCCGTCGTCCCGGATGGTGGCGAAGGACAGCGGCAGCGGCGTGCAGGCGACGTCGCCGCCGCGCAGGTTGAGCAGCCACGCGATGGAGTCCGGCTGCGTCAGCACCGCGGCGCCGACGCCGTCGCGCTCCAGCTTGGCCGCCACCTGGGCGCGCTTGTCCGCCGCGGTGGCGCCGGCGAAGGCGAGGTCGTGCGCGGTCACCGGGGCGAGCGGTGCCGGCGGCTGGCCGCGCCACACCGTGTCCACCGGGTTGGCGGACGCCGCCACCAGTTCGATCCCGGCGCGCTCCAGCCCGGCACGGGTCTTCTCCACCCAGCCGACGGTGTGCAGCCAGGGATCATAGCCGAGCCGGCCGCCGGCCGGCAGCGCCTCCGCCACCCAGTCGGCCAGCGGGTCGTCCACCAGATGCTTGTAGGCGTACAGCGTCTCCGGCACCTCGTGGCGGACCTGGAGGGTGTAGCGGCCGTCCACGAACATGGCGGCGCGGTCCGTCGTCACCACCGCCAGCCCGGCCGAACCGGTGAAGCCGGTCAGCCACGCCAGTCTCTGCGCGCGCGGCGGCACGTACTCGCCCTGGTGCTCATCAGCGCGCGGCACGACGAAGCCATCGAGCCCCAGCCGCGCCATGGCTCCGCGCACAGCGGCGAGGCGGCCGGCGTGGTCCGGCCCGGCGGCCGGGCGACGGTCGGCGAGGTCCGCCCTGAGCGCCTGCAGCTGCGCCGCCAGTTCGGCCGGCAGGCCCTCGCCCACCAGCACCAGCCACGCCTCGGGATCGACCGCCGGCGGCGCGGCCAGCACGCCCGCCACCAGGGCACGCACCTCGTCGACCGTACGCGCCACGCCCGCCTGCGCCAGCAGGTCCGCCAGATGCCCGTCACCACGATAGCCGCGCGGAGTGTCCGTCACCGTTCTGTCCCCAGCCCTTTGTTTCCTGCCGGGAAGGCTAGAGCCGGCCCGGTTCCGGGACAAGTCCTATCCCCGGCCCACCACCTTTGGCGAGGGGGCGGTCAGTAATGATACCGGCAGGCCGCGATCTCCATGACCTGCGCATCTCCGGCGCCGACCACACGATAGACGAGGCGGTGCTCCAGCGTGATGCGCCGGGACCACCATCCCTTCAGGTTTTCCCTCAGCGGTTCGGGCTTGCCGATACCCTTGAACGGGTCACGGGCGGTGGCGCGGATCAGCTCGTTGACCCGCCGCAGCGCCTCGCGGTCGTGCTCTTGCCAATACAGGTAATCGCCCCAGCCGTCAGGCGTGAAGGCGATCTTCACGGTGCGTCGGCGTCCGGGTCGATCAGGCCGTGCTCAACCACGCGGCCGGCGTCGGCGTCGGCGATCGAGCGCAGCAGGCGGGCGGCATTGGCGGGGCTCCGGAGCAGATGGAACGTCTCCATGATGCTCTCGTATTCCGCCTCCGACATCACGACGACGGAACGCCCTTTCTGCCGGGTGACAGTGAGCGGCGCACGCGTGTCGCACACCTCGTCCATGTAGGAGGCAAGCCCCTGCCGGAACTCGGTGTAGTTGACGTGACCCATGGCGTGCACCCCCCACGTTTGACGTACAGATTTATGTACGAAGAGCGACGCTGTCAATTCGAACGCCGCATCACCAGCGTCGTCCACTCGCCCATGGGAATGCGGGCGACGAGGCGCAAGCCCTGAGTGCGGTGGGCCTGGATGACGTGGCGCGCCTGCCGGGCCAGCAGGCCGGCGAGCACGGCATAGCCGCCCGGCGCCAGCTCGTGCTTCAGCCGCGGCGCCATGCGGGCCAGCGGGCGGGCCAGGATGTTGGCGGTGATCAGGCGGTACGGCCCGTGCCGGCGGACGATCGGCGTGTCGTAGCCGTCGCCGCCCTCCGCGTGGATCAGGCCGTGCACCTGGTTGATGCGGGCGTTCTCACGGGTGACGCGCACCGCCTCCGGATCGATGTCCACGGCGACCACCGGCACGTGCCACGTCTTCGCCACCGCCAGCGCCAGGATGCCGGAGCCGCAGCCCATGTCGAGCGCCGCGCCCATCCCCTGCCCCAGCGTCAGCCGCCGCGCCAGCCGGTCGAGCGCCAGCAGACAGCCCTTGGTCGAGCCGTGCTCGCCGGTGCCGAAGGCGGTGGCGGCGTCCACCTGCAGGCCGATGGCGCCCGGCGGCACCCCGCCCTCGTGGTGCGAACCGTGCACGAAGTAGCGCCCGGCGCGGATCGGCGGGAAGCCCTGGTAGCTGTGCGAGACCCAGTCGATGGCCGGCACCTCCTCGATCTCCAGCTTCGGCTCGGGCAGGCCCAGCGCCTCGGCCAGCACGGCGACGCGGGCGGTCAGGCGGGGGCGGTCGGGCTCGCCGTAGACCGTCGCCTCGACCAGCCAGGTGACGTTCTCCTCCAGCTCGAAGGTGGCCACCGCGTCGGCGTGGTCGCCCACCGCCTCGGCGAAGGCCGGGGCGTGGATCTCGGGAACGGCGAGCGCGATGCGCCAGAGCGTGGGGGCGGGCATGGACAATCCGGTCGGATGCGGGGACGATGGCGGCTTTTACCACCAAGACACCGCCCGGCGAAGAAAATCACGCCGCCCGCCGGCCCCACCCGCGCGCTCACACCGCCGTAGCGGCGACCCACGCACTCCACTGCTCGGGGCTCATCACCTGCACGGAGTGGAAGGCGGTGGCCTGCAACCTGGTCATCGACCGGATGTTGGCGGGCGTCAATACCGCGATCTGCGCGTTGGTCAGGCTGGCGATCTGCGTCGGCGACAGCACGGAGATCTGCAGGCTGCCCAGCCCGGCGATGGCCTCGGCGCTCAGCGCCGACACCTGCTTGGTACCGAGCGTGGCGAGCTGCCCAAATGGCAGCGCGTTCACCTGCGTGGAGGACAGCGCCGCCGCCTGGTTGCCACTCAGCGCGGCGAGCTGCTCCGACGACAGCGCGGCGACGGTGGCCGTGTTCAGCCCGCGCATCGCGGCCGTGCTCAGGACCGCAATCTGGGCGGTGCTCAACGTGCCGACCTGCGTGGCGTCGAGCCCGGCCGCCTGCGTCGCGGTCAGCCCGCCGAGCTGCCCGACGGACAGCGACGCCGGGCCGAGGATGGAGAGCTGCGCCGTGGTCAGCCCGCCGATCTGCGTCGCACCAAGCACGCCGATCTGCGTCGCGCTCAACGCCGCCACCGCGCCGGTGGACAGGCCGGACAGCGCCCCGGCGCTCAGCACCGCAATCTGGCTGGTGGTCAGCGCGCCGATCTGCTCCGTGCTCAGCGCCCCGGTCTGGGCCGAGGTCAGGCCGCCCAGTTGCGTCGTGCTCAGCCGGCCGGGGCCGAGCACCGCGACCTGCGCTGCCGTCATGCCGCCCATCTGCGACGCCGTCAGCGCGCCGGTCTGCGCCGTGCTCAACGCCGCCACCGCGGTGGTGGTCAACCCGGCCAGCGCCGGCGCCGCGAGCGCGCCGATCTGCGTCGCCGTCATCTCGCCCATGTCGGCGGTGGACAGCCCGGTCAGCTGCGCCGAGGTCAGGCCGCCCAGCTGCGCGGCGGACAGCGTCGCCACCTGCGCCGACGACAGCGCCGACAGGCCGGCCGCGTTCAGCGCGCCCAGCTGACCGGCGCTCAGCGCGGCGATCTGGCTGGTGGACAGCTCGCCGACGTCGGCGGTGGTCAGCGCCGCCATCTGCGTCGTGCTCAGGCCCCGGATCTGCGTCGCCGTCAGCACCGCCATCTGCCCGGCCGACAGCCGCGACAGGTTGTCCGCCCCCAGCCCCGCCACCTGCGCCGCGCTCAGCGCGCCGAGCTGCGACGTGGTCAGCGCGGCGAGCTGATCGGTGGACAGTGCCGACAGCTGCGTCGCCGTCAGCCCCTTCACCTGCGTGGCCGACAGCGCCGCCACCTCGCCCGCGTCGAACAGGGCGAGGTGCGCCGTGGTCAGCCCGCCGATCTGCGTGGCGCTCAACGCGGCGACCTGCGTCGGCGTCAGGGCGCCGACCTGGCTGCTGCTCAGGGTCGCGATCTGGGTGGCGGTCAGCCCGGCCAACTGCGCCGTGCTCAACCGGCTGATCGCGGGGGCGTCCAGCACCACCAGCTGGCCGGTGGACAGCCCGCCGATCTGCGTGGCGGTCAGCACCGCCGACTGGGCGTCGGACAGCGCGGAGAGGCTGCCGATGGACAGCGCGCCGATCTGCGCCGGAGTCAGCGCGGCGATCTGGGCGGTGGACAGCTCCGCCATGTCCGCGGTGGTCAGCGCCGCCATCTGCGCCGTGCCCAGCCCCTTGATCTGCGTCGCCGACAGCGCCGCCATCTGGCCGGCGCTCAGGCCCGACAGGGCGGCAGCACTCAGCCCCGCGAGCTGCGCCGCGCTCAACGCGGCGAGCTGGCCGGTGGTGAGGCCACCCGCCTGGGTGACGCTCAACGCCGCGAGCTGGATCGTGGTCAGGCCCTTCACCTGGGTTGTCGTCAGCGCGACGACCCCGTCGTCGAGCGCGGCGACCTGCGCCGTGCTCAGCCGGCCGAGCTGCGTGGCGCTCAGCGCGGCAACCTGCGCCGACGAGAGGGCGGCGACCTGGCTGGTGGACAGCGCCGCCACCTGCGCGGTGGTCAGCCCGGCCAGCTGCGCCGTGCTCATCCGGGCGACGCCGGTGGTGTCCAGCGCCGCCAGCTGCGTGGTGCTCAGCCCGCCGATCTGCGTGGCCGACAGCGCCG
>NZ_JBOZRT010000027.1:0-12713 GCF_050789165.1 Azospirillum sp. | reverse complement strand
CGACCGCCGTCGTCACCTCGGCGATGTTGCGGACCTGCGCGGTCAGGTTCGTCGCCATCAGGTTGACGTTGTCGGTCAGGTCCTTCCACGTGCCGGCAACGCCCTTCACCACCGCCTGACCGCCCAGCCGGCCTTCGGTGCCCACCTCGCGCGCGACGCGCGTCACCTCGGAGGCGAAGGAGCCGAGCTGGTCCACCATGATGTTGATGGTGTTCTTCAGCTCCAGGATCTCGCCCTTCACGTCCACGGTGATCTTCTTCGACAGGTCGCCGTTCGCCACCGCGGTCGTCACGTCGGCGATGTTGCGCACCTGGGCGGTCAGGTTGGCCGCCATGGCGTTCACGTTGTCGGTCAGGTCCTTCCACGTGCCGGCGACGCCTTCCACGCGGGCCTGACCGCCGAGCTTGCCCTCCGTACCCACCTCGCGGGCCACGCGGGTCACCTCGCTGGCGAAGCTGTTCAGCTGGCCCACCATGGTGTTCACGATCTTGCCGATGCGCAGGAACTCACCGCGCAGCGGGCGCCCGTCGATCTCCAGCAGCATGGTCTGCGACAGGTCGCCCTTCGCCACCGCGCCGATCACGCGCGCCACCTCGTTGGTGGGCTGCACGAGGTCGCCGATCAGCGTGTTGACCGAATCGACGCACTTCTCCCACTTGCCGGTGGCGCCGCCGAGCTTGGCGCGCTGGCTGATCTTGCCTTCCTTGCCCACCACCGAGCTGAGCCGGCCGAACTCCTCGGTCATCTGCTCGTTCAGCTCGACCACGTCGTTGAAGGCCTCGGCGATCTCGCCGTCGATGCCCGTCAGATGCAGCGGCAGGCGGACGGAGAAGTCGCCCTTCTTGAAACGGCGAAGCGCGGCCAGAAGGTCGCGCGCGGTCAACTCAACGGACGTGGTCTCGGGCATCGTGATCCTCAGGATCGGCTTGTTCTTGTTTCCCGGTGCCTTGGGGGAGGATTGGCGCTCGTCGGTCATTGGGCGGTCACCTTCGCCAGCGCGGCGCGCAGGCGGTCGAGGGTGTAGGGCTTCTGGACGAAGTCGAGGACGGCGGCCCGGCCGGCCCGCTCCATCGCCTCCGGCGAGGCCTCGCCGGACAGGCTGATCGAGGGGATGCCCATGCCGCGCAGCACGCCGGCCGTCTCGATGCCGTCCATCCCGCCGCGCAGGCCGACGTCGATCAGCGCCAGATCGGGCCGGTGCGCGCCGGCCGCCTCGATGGCTGCGGCGCCCGTCGGGGCGACGGCGCACACGGCATGGTCGAGGTCTTCCATCATCAACGACAGCGACATGGCCACCAGATGCTCGTCCTCGACGATCAGCACCCGGTGCTGGCCGCCTCCGGTCAAGTTCGGATTGCCCCCTCCAGACATACCCATCCCCATGGCGTTACACTTTGGGCTGGGTTGAGAATGTAGTCGCACTCGATACCAAGCTCTTGCCTGAAGAGGTTCTATATGACCAAAGCGGTAACGCATAAAACCCGGGACGAAACGGTATTCGCCTACACCATTCCGGCTATTACCCCGACAAATCGCGACGCATCGTCGCGGCGGTGATTTGAACATTCGAAGAATCGACAGGCGAAGCCACCGCCGCCGCGGGCAGCGGCAGCGTCACTGTATTCACGGCTATTGACGCTTTATTGCAGGCCGGCGGTGCGGGCGGCCAGCACCCGTTCGGCGAGCGCCACGCTGAGCTTCGCCTCGGCGTGCGACACCGGGTCCTCCAGGCCGCGTTCGGCGCGCAGGCTGGCCAACCACAGCGTGTTCCAGTGCCGCCGCGCCAGCCGGATGAAGGCCGGCGCCGAGGCGGTGTCGGCCGCCGTCAGCGCCTCGCGTACCGCGCGCGTGTTGCCGGCGAAGGTGGTGGGGTCGAGGTCCACCGCCGCCGCCACGGTCAGGAACACCGCGTCGTAGGCGAAGCGGGTCGCGGCGCGCCAGTGCGGCTCCCCCGCCTGCGGCGCGGCCAGAGTCTCGCGGGCGAGGGCGAGGTAATGGTCAGGCAGCATGGTCACGGGCGACGAACCTCAGGGCGAGACCGCCGCACAGGTGCGGCGCCATGGTTTCCACGTGGTCGTGCATCGCATCGACCATGGCGGCGAGCCGGACGGTGTCCTCCAGCAGGGCGGGGGCGACCGGGATGACCATCTCGTAGACGATCATGTCGCCGGCGATGCTGGGGCGCAGCGACATCTCCTCCGGCGCGCCGCCGGCCTCGGCCAGCGCGGCGGTGTACAGCTCGCCCGCCACCACCAGCGTCAGGTCGGGCACGCGGCGGCGGCCGATGGCCAGCGCGCGGTGGCGCATCTGGCGGATGATGGTCAGCCACTCGTCCTGGAAGCGCTCCGCCGCCTCGGTGACGTCGCGCACCACGGCCTGCACCTTCTGCGGCATCTGCAGCTTGCGGGCCAGCGCCTTGTATTCGCGGATCACCTCGTTGCCGAGGCGCTTGATCTCCGCCTCGTGCTCGCCGGCCACCTCGATCAGCTGCTCGTGCACCGGGAAGCCGTCGGCGGCCGCACGCTCCGCCAGGTACATCAGCCGCTCGGCGTCGTAGCGCACCTCGGCGATCACGCGGTTGGCGATCAGCTCCATGGTCTGCTCGACCCGGCGCACGTGTTCCGAGTCCAGGTCGTTGCGGCGCTCCAGCACGTTGTGGATCAGCGCAACGTACTGCTGCGCGACCTTCAGCGGCTGTTCGGGGGTAAAGGGGTCGAGTGCGAGACGGGCCATGCCCGCACCCTGCCGCCCCTCCGGCGATTAAGTCAATCTGACCAATGGCCTGTGCGGTACGGCCAAAGGATCAGCCCGGTTCGGGCAGGCCCCCCGCGGTGACGATGAACCGGATGATGTCGTCCAGCCCCTGCCCGCTCTTCAGGTTGGAGAACAGGAAGGGCCGAGGCCCACGCATCTTCCTCGCGTCGCGGTCCATCACCTCCAGGCTGGCGCCGACCAGCGGGGCGAGGTCGATCTTGTTGATCACCAGCAGGTCCGAGCGGGTGATGCCCGGCCCGCCCTTGCGCGGGATCTTGTCGCCGGCGGAGACGTCGATGACGTAGATCGTGATGTCCGCCAGCTCCGGCGAGAAGGTCGCGGCCAGGTTGTCGCCGCCCGACTCGATGAAGATCAGGTCGAGGTTCGGGAAGCGCTTCACCATCTCGTCCACCGCGGCGAGGTTGATGGAGGCGTCCTCGCGGATGGCGGTGTGCGGGCAGCCGCCGGTCTCCACGCCCATGATGCGCTCGGGCGCCAGCGCGCCGGAGCGGGTGAGGAACTGCGCGTCCTCCTTGGTGTAGATGTCGTTGGTGATGGCGGCGACCTCCCAGCCCTCCCGCATGCGCTTGCACAGCGCGTCGGTGAGCGCGGTCTTGCCGGAGCCCACCGGCCCGCCGATGCCGACGCGCAGCGGTCCGGAATGGCTCTTGGTGATCGGGGCGGCGGTCAGGGTCATGAGCGGAACAGCCTCGTGTACTGGGTTTCGTGGGTCATGGAGGTCCAATCGACCATCGGCGCGCGGCTGCCGAAATCGTCGGGCGATGCGGTTTCGGCCCAGGCGGCGACGCGGGCGGCGACCGGCTCCAAGGCGGCGAGCGCGCGCTGCCCGTCGGTCTGGCCGAGGGGGACGAGGCGCACGCCGGCGGAGACGAGGTTCGCCGCGACGGAATGCAGGAACCCGGCGAGGGCGGCGCTCAGCGGGATGCCGGCCAGCGCGGCGCACAGCGCGACGGCGACGGCGTGCGCCGGGGCGCGGCGTTCGGCGGCGATGACGGCCTGCCACCGGTCCAGGCCGGGCAGCGGCCACGCGGCGGCGACGGTGGACAGGAACGCCGTGCCCTGGGCAGAGGATTCCAGCGCCATCTCGCGACTGCCGCGCAGGACGTCGGCGCGTTCGAGCGCCCGGACGAAGGACGCCTCGTCGCCGGCTTCGACGGCACGGTGGACGGCGGCGAACAGCACGGCGTCGGAGCGTCCCGCACCGTGTTCGAGGATGAACGCGACCCAGCCGGCCAGCGAGGCGCGGTCGCGCACGAAGCCGGCTTCCACCGCCTGCTCGACGCCGTGCGAGTAGGTGTAGCCGCCGATCGGGAACGACGGGCTGAGCCACGCCAGGAGGCGGAGCAGCGCATCAGCCATGAGAGGTTCCCGCGCTGGGCCCCCACCCCAGCCCTCCCCCACTGCGCGGGGGAGGGAGTCCGAGCCCTCCCCCGTCAAAGATGGGGGAGGGTTGGGTGGGGGCCCGACGCGATGCTTCAATGGTCATGGTGATGGTCATCGTGCCCATGATGCCCGCCCCCGCCCGAATACGCCCCCTGCTCCGGCGTGAAGGGGGCCATCACCTCGTGCACGTGCGCGCCAAGCCCGTGCAGCATGTCGACGATCACGTGGTCCCAGCGCAGCCGCACCACGCCGCGACCGATCTCCACCGGCAGGTGGCGGTTGCCCAGATGCCACGCGACGCGGGCGAGGTCGCCCTCGCCGTGGCAATGCACCTCGGCCAGCCGTTCCGGCGCGGCGCGGACGCGCAGGTACCCGCCACCCTCCAACTCCAGCCCGTCGCCGTCGTTCAGCACCTGCGCACGGGCGAGGTCGAGCAGGAACGGCTCGCCGGCGTCGTCGGTCAGCCGCACGCGGCGGCGGAAGCGGTCGTCGTAGGTCAGGGTGACGCTGCCGGCGGCCTGCCCCTCGGGCCAGGAACCGGCGGCGTGCACCGTGGTCGCTCGTCTCATCGGGAAAAGCCTCAGAACAGGAAGTAGCGCTGCGCCATCGGCAGCACCGCGGCGGGCTCGCAGATCAGCAGTTCGCCGTCGGCGCGCACCTCGTAGGTCTCCGGATCGACCTCGATGTGCGGGGTGGCGCCGTTGTGGATCATCCCCGCCTTGCCGATGCTGCGGCAGCCCTGCACGGCCAGCAACCGGCGCGTCAGGCCGAGCCGGTCACCCACCCCGGCGTCCAGCGCGGCGGCGCTGACGAAGGTCACCGAACTGGCCGGCATCGCCTTGCCGAACGCCCCGAACATCGGGCGGTAGTGCACGGGCTGCGGCGTCGGGATGGAGGCGTTGGGGTCGCCCATGGGCGCCGCGGCGATGGTGCCGCACTTCAGCACCATGTCCGGCTTCACGCCGAAAAAGGCCGGCGACCAGACCACCAGATCGGCCAGCTTGCCCACCTCGACCGAGCCGACGTGCTGCGCGATGCCGTGCGCCAGCGCCGGATTGATGGTGTACTTGGCGACGTAGCGCTTCACCCGCGCGTTGTCGTTCTCGCCCGTCTCGCCCGGCAGACGGCCGCGCTGCACCTTCATCTTGTGCGCGGTCTGCCAGGTGCGGATCACCACCTCGCCGACGCGGCCCATGGCCTGGCTGTCCGACGACAGCATGGAGAAGACGCCGAGGTCGTGCAGGATATCCTCGGCCGCGATGGTCTCGCGGCGGATGCGGCTCTCGGCGAAGGCGACGTCCTCGGGGATGCGCGGGCTGAGGTGGTGGCACACCATCAGCATGTCCAGGTGCTCGTCCACCGTGTTCACGGTGAACGGCCGGGTCGGGTTGGTCGAGCTGGGCAGCACGTTGGGCAGGCCGGCCACCTTGATGATGTCCGGCGCGTGGCCACCGCCCGCACCCTCGGTATGGAAGGCGTGGATGGTGCGCCCCTTGAACGCCGCGATGGTGTCCTCGACGAAGCCGGATTCGTTCAGCGTGTCGGTGTGGATGGCGACCTGGACGTCGTACTGGTCGGCGACGGTGAGGCAGGTGTCGATGGCCTTGGGCGTGGTGCCCCAGTCCTCGTGCAGCTTGAGGCCGCAGGCGCCGGCCACGATCTGCTCGATCAGTGCGTCCGGGCGGCTGGCGTTGCCCTTGCCGAAGAAGCCCAGGTTGATCGGCAGCCCCTCGGCGGCCTGGAGCATGCGCGCCATGTGCCACGGCCCCGGCGTGCAGGTGGTGGCGTTGGTGCCCGCCGCCGGCCCGGTGCCGCCGCCCAGCATGGTGGTGACGCCGGAGTACAGCGCCTCGTCCACCTGCTGCGGGCAGATGAAGTGGATGTGGCTGTCGATGCCGCCGGCGGTGACGATCTTGCCCTCGCCGGCGATCACCTCGGTGCCCGGACCGATGACGATGGTGACGCCCGGCTGGACGTCGGGGTTGCCGGCCTTGCCGATGCCGGCGATGCGCCCGTCCTTCAGGCCGATGTCGGCCTTGACGATGCCCCAGTGGTCAAGGATCAGCGCGTTGGTGATGACGGTGTCGACGGCGCCCTCGGCGCGGGTCGCCTGCCCCTGTCCCATGCCGTCGCGGATCACCTTGCCGCCGCCGAACTTCACCTCCTCGCCGGGAATGGTGTGGTCGCGCTCGACCTCGATGATCAGGTCGGTGTCGGCGAGGCGCACGCGGTCGCCGGTGGTCGGGCCGTAGTGCGCGGCGTACTCGGCGCGCTCGATGCGATGAGCCATGTCAGAGCGCTCCATTGATCTTGCCATTGAAGCCGTGCACCACGCGGGCTCCGGTGTAGGCGACCAGCGTCACCGTGCGGGTCTGCCCCGGCTCGAAGCGCACGGCCGTCCCGGCCGGAATGTCCAGCCGCATGCCGCGCGCCTGCGCGCGGTCGAAGGACAGCGCCGTGTTGGTCTCGTAGAAATGATAGTGCGAGCCGACCTGGATCGGCCGGTCGCCGGTGTTGGCGACGTCGAGCGTGACCGTGGGACGGCCGGCGTTCAGCTCGATCTCGCCGGGGGCGGTGATGACTTCGCCGGGGATCATGCGCGCACCTCAGCGGATCGGGTTGTGGACGGTGACGAGCTTGGTGCCGTCGGGGAAGGTGGCCTCCACCTGGATCTCGTGGATCATCTCGGGGATGCCCTCCATCACCTGCTCGCGGGTGAGGACGCTGGCGCCATCGCGCATCAGCTCGGCCACCGATCTGCCGTCGCGGGCCCCCTCGACGACGAAGTCGGTGATTAGGGCCACCGCCTCGGGGTGGTTGAGCTTGACGCCGCGCTCCAGGCGCCGGCGCGCCACCACGGCCGCCATGGCGACCAGCAGCTTGTCCTTTTCCCGCGGTGTCAGGTTCATCCCTGGTTCCCCTTCGCTTCTTCTTTCGTTAGGCAAGGCGCCGGCGCCCGTCCCCCACCCTAACCCTCCCCCATCTTCGACGGGGGAGGGAACTCCGCCGCTCGTCCCCCTCCCCCGCGCAGTGGGGGAGGGATGGGGTGGGGGACCGCCGCGAGGGCTTTCCCTCACACATGCCACAGCCGCGGCAACCGTTCCGGTAGATCATTCAAGGCTTTGCGCAGCCCCGCCCACACCCGGCCGAAGTCGGTGCGCAGCCGCTGCGCATCCTTGCCCAACAGGCGGATCACCAGCACCTCGCCGAGCACCGTCGCCGCGGCGTGCGGCGCGACGTCCTCCAGCAGGGCGCGGGCGGCGTCCAGACGGTCCGCGGCGTCCCGGCCGACGTACAGGATGGTGCCGTACGCCGTCGCCCCGGCGAAGCCCGCGGGGTGGTCGAGCAGCGCCGCCACGTCGCCGTCCAGGTGCAGCGCGTCGGCCCACGCCAGCCGGCCGTCGCGGCGCACCTCCCAGGCGTCGCGCGCCAGCCCCTGCGTGAAGCGCTCGCCGCGCGCGATGCGGCCGAACACCAGCAGTTCGCCCGCCAGCAGCCGGCCGGAGCCGTTCACCGCCACCGACGTGGTGCGGCGCAGGCGGGCGGCGTCGAACAGGATGGTCTCCTGCGGCAGCCACTCCAGCCAGCCGCCGTCCCCGACCGCCAGACGCACGTCGAACCGCACGTCCTCGCCGGCCGAGCGGTAGACCTTCTCCGCCGCCTGGGCGGTGACCAGGGCGGAGGCGCCCTCGCCGACCGAGGCCGCGATCTCCAGCCGGTCGCCGCCGACCAGCCCGCCGGACGTGGTCACCACCACGGCGGTCGGCGGGTCGCTGGACGCCGGCGTCGGGAACAGCAAGCGCAGCGGGTCGGTGTGGTAGACCTCGCGCAGGCGGCCGTGGTCGAAGGCGACGGTGGCGCGGCCGTGGATGGTCAGGCGCTTGGGCGCGGGTGCCCCCTCCCCATCCCTCCCCCGCGTTGCGGGAGAGGGGGCTACCGACGAGGCGGCGGAGTTCCCTCCACCGCCAAAGGCGGGGGAGGGATAGGGAGGGGGCATCAGCGGCGAATCCGGCACGAGGATCAGACCGTCAGGTGTCTGCGCACGTCGGACTCGACCATGTCGGAGGATGTCCCGGCAAGCACGATCTCGCCGCGGTCCATCACGGCGAAGCGGTCGGCCAGTTCGCGAGCGAAGTCGAAATACTGCTCGACCAGCAGGATCGCCATGTCGCCGCGCGCCGCCAGCGTCTTGATGACCTCGCCGATCAGCTTGATGATCGAGGGCTGGATGCCCTCGGTCGGCTCGTCGAGGATCAGCAGGCGCGGGCGGGTCACCAGGGCGCGGGCGATCGCCAATTGTTGTTGCTGCCCGCCCGACAGGTCGCCGCCGCGGCGGTGCAGCATCTCCTTCAGCACCGGGAACAGCGCGAAGATCTCGTCGGGGATCGAGCGCTGCGCCTTCGGCAGCGGCGCGAACCCGGTCTGCAGGTTCTCCAGCACGGTCAGGCGCGGGAAGATCTCGCGGCCCTGCGGCACGAAGCCGATGCCGCGCCTTGCCCGGTCGGCGGTGGCGAGCCGGCCGATCTCCTGCCCTTCCCAGCCGATGCGGCCGGAGCGCGCCTGCTCCAGCCCCATGATGGCGCGCAGCGTGCTGGTCTTGCCGACGCCGTTGCGGCCGAGCAGGCAGGTCACCGCCCCCTTCGGCGCCTCCAGCGAGACGCCGCGCAGCGCGTGGCTGGCGCCGTAGTACAGGTGCACATTCTCGACGGTCAACATGGTCTAGCGCCCCAGATAGACTTCGATCACCCGCGGGTCGGCCTGCACCGTCTCCAGCGAGCCCTCGGCCAGGACCGAGCCCTCGTGCAGCACCGTCACCTTGGCGCCCAGGCGGCGCACGAACTCCATGTCGTGCTCCACCACCACCACCGAGCGGTCCCGGTTGATCTCCAGGATCAGGTCGGCGGTGCGCTCGGTCTCGGCGTCGGTCATGCCGGCCACCGGCTCGTCGAGCAGGACGAGCTTGGGCTCCTGCATCAGCAGCATGCCGATCTCCAGCCACTGCTTCTGGCCGTGGCTGAGCGCGCCGGCCGGGCTGCCGAGGCGGTCGCCCAGGCGGATCAGCGCCACGACCTCGTCGATGCGGCGGGCCTGCTCGCGGGTCAGCATGAAGAACAGCGTCCTCATGGTGCGGCGGTCGCACTTGAGGGCGAGTTCCAGGTTCTCGAACACGGTCAGGTGCTCGAACACCGTGGGCTTCTGGAACTTGCGGCCGATGCCGAGGTTGGCGATGCGCGTCTCGTCCAGCTTGGTCAGGTCGACGCCGCCGTCGAACAGCACGTCGCCCTTGTCCGGCTTGGTCTTGCCGGTGACGATGTCCATCATCGTCGTCTTGCCGGCGCCGTTCGGGCCGATGATGGTGCGCAGCTCGCCGGGCGCCAGCACGAGGCTGAGGTTGTTGATCGCCTTGAAGCCGTCGAAGGCGACGTGCACGCCGTCCAGGTAGAGGATCGAGCCGTGCGCCGGGTGCGGATCGCCGGCGACGCCGTAGGACGGCTCGGCGAGGGAGACGCTGTTGTCGTCAGGCATTCTTGTTCTGCGCCACCGGGACGCCCCCCTTCTTGATCCGCGCCTTGAGCTGCCCGGCGAGCCCCATCAGCCCCTTCGGCATGAAGAGCGTGACGAGGATGAACAGGCCGCCCAGGAAGAACAGCCAGACCTCCGGCGCCGCCCCGGTGAAGTAGCTCTTGGCGCCGTTCACCGTGAAGGCGCCGAGGATCGAGCCGACCAGCGTGCCGCGCCCGCCGACCGCCACCCAGATCGCCACCTCGATGGAGTTGGCGGCGGAGAACTCCGACGGGTTGATGATGCCGACCTGCGGCACGTACAGCGCGCCCGCCAGCCCGGCCAGCACCGCCGAGACGGTGAAGACGAACAGCTTCGCGGCCGTGACGTCGTAGCCGAGGAAGCGCACCCGGCTCTCGGCGTCGCGGATCGCCATCAGCACGCGGCCGAGCTTGGAGGACACGATGAAGCGCGCCGCCAGGTACCCGGCCGCCAGCAGCAGCGCCGAGGCGACGTACAGGCCGACGCGGGTGCCGGTGGCCTGCATGGGGAAGCCCAGGACGTCCTTGAAATCGGTCAACCCGTTGTTGCCGCCGAAGCCCATCTCGTTGCGGAAGAAGGCGAGCATCAGCGCGAAGGTCATCGCCTGCGTGATGATCGAGAAGTAGACGCCGTTGATGCGCGAGCGGAAGGCGAACCAGCCCATGACGAAGGCCAGCAGCCCCGGCACGGCGACGACCATCAGCAGCGTCCACACCGGGTTGTCGAAGCCCCACCAGTACCAGGGCAGCTCCTTCCAGTTCAGGAACACCATGAAGTCCGGCAGGCTGGCGTTGCCATAGACGCCGCGGGCGCCGATCTGCCGCATCAGGTGCATGCCCATGCAGTAGCCGCCCAGCGCGAAGAACGCGCCGTGCCCCAGCGACAGGGCACCGGCGTAGCCCCACACGAGGTCGAGGCTGAGCGCCAGCAGCGCGTAGCACAGGTACTTGCCGAGCAGGCTGACCATGTAGGCCGGCACGTGGAACACCGAGTCCGGCGGGGTGGCGAGGTGCAGCACCGGCACCAGCCCGGCGGCCACCACCAGCAGGCCCATGAACACCGACCAGCCGCGCCGGGATTCCAGGGCCAGGAGACGGGAGGTTAGGGGACCCATCGCTTACGCCTCCCGACGCATGGAAGAGTTCAGGCGCTGGGCCCCCACCCAACCCTCCCCCACTTCGCGGGGGAGGGCTTTAAAACCTGCCCCCGCGTAGTGGGGGAAGGAGGGGCCCATGCGAAGCATGGGAGGAAGGGGGCCCGGTGCGAACAGGTTCCGCATGTCTCACGCCTCCGCCGCGCGGCCCTTGAGCGCGAACAGGCCGCGCGGGCGCTTCTGGATGAACAGGATGATGAAGACCAGCACCAGGATCTTGCCCAGCATGGCGCCGGCGTACGGCTCGAGGATCTTGTTGACGACGCCCAGGCTCAGCGCCCCGGCGAGCACGCCCCACAGGCTGCCCACCCCGCCGAACACCACCACCATGAAGCTGTCGACGATGTAGCCCTGCCCCAGGTTCGGGCTGACGTTGCCGACCTGGGACAGCGCCACGCCCGCCACCCCGGCGATGCCGGAGCCGAGGCCGAAGGTCAGCGCGTCCACCCAGCCGGTGCGGATGCCCATGCTGGCCGCCATGGAACGGTTCTGCGTGACCGCGCGCATCTGCAGGCCGAGGCTGGTGTAGCGCAGCGTCGCCGCCAGGGCGCCGAGCACCGCCAGCGCGAAGACGATGATGGCGATGCGGTTCCAGGTCAGCACGAGGCCCGGCAGCGCCTCCCACGCGCCGGTCATCCAGGCGGGGTTGGCGACCTCCTTGTTCGGCGCGCCGAAGATCGAGCGCACCACCTGCTGCAGCATCAGCGAGATGCCCCAGGTCGCCAGCATGGTCTCCAGCGGGCGGCCGTAGAGGAAGCGGATGATGCCGCGCTCCAGCGCCACGCCGACGGCGCCGGCGACCAGGAAGGCGGCGGGGATGGAGACGATCAGGTAGAGGCCGAAGACGCCCGGCGGCAGGAAGGCGCGGAACGCCTCCTGCACCACGAAGGCGGTGTAGGCGCCGAGCATGATCATCTCGCCGTGCGCCATGTTGATGACGCCCATCACGCCGAAGGTGATGGCGAGGCCGACGGCGGCCAGCAGCAGCACCGAGCCGAGGCTCAGCCCCTGGAACAGGGTGAGCGCGCCGGCGGTCAGCGTCTCGCGCCGCTCGATGGCGGAGACGAGGGCGTCGGCCGCCGCGCGCACCTGGGCGTCCGGGTCCTTGGCCAGGGGAGCGACCAGGGTGCGCGTCTCGGCGGTCTGGACGGAGGACAGCTCCTCGATGGCCTTCAGGCGCTCGGCGGCGTCCGCGCTGGTCAGCGCGGCGCGGGCGAAGGCGCGGGCGATGACGATCTTGACGCCGGGGTCGGTCTCGCGGGCCAGCGCGTCGCGCAGCTTGGCGGCGGTCTCCGGCGTGGCGTTGCGCGCCATGCTCTCGACGGCGGCGAGGCGGCGCGCCGGGTCCGGCGACGTCAGGTCGAGCCGCCCGACCGCGGCGGAGATCGCGCTGCGCAGCGCGTTGTTCACGGTGACCTTGGTCAGGTCGCGGCTGGCGACGGTGCCCAGCGTGGCACCGGTCAGCGGGTCGGCGATGGTGACCTCGCGCCCGTTCACCGCGCCGGTGACGAGCTTGCCGTCCTCCTTGCGCACGAACAGGGCGCCGGCCTCCATGGCCTGGAGCACGGGGAGCGCGCGGGCGTCGCCGGTGGCGGCGACCCGCTCGGCCGCGGCGGCCTTCTCGGCGAACCCGTCGGCGGCGAGGCCGGACAGCGCGGCGGAGAACGCGGCGTCGTCGGCGCGGGCGGGGGCGGTGAAGAGAGCTAGGAACAGGAAGACTACGGAGAGCAGGCGGGCGGTCGGCATGGTGTTCCCCTTGTCTCCCTCTCCCCCCTGGGGAGAGGGTCGGGGTGAGGGGGCCCCGCATCGCGGACGTTCTCAGTCCCCCGCGACCGGCCCGCCCCCCACCCCCCGGGGG
>NZ_JBOZRT010000026.1:0-31044 GCF_050789165.1 Azospirillum sp. | reverse complement strand
GATCCAGGAGAGTTGGCAAGGGGTTGATTTCCCAAGGTTCTCTGGATCCCCGCTTTCGCGGGGATGACGAAAAATGGAAGAAACGCGCACGGGGCCGCCAAATCCCCGAGGTGGAGACTCAGAACCACAGAACTCTGCCGTTTCAGAAGCTTAAACACGTTCCCCGAACAGCCGCGCCTTGACGCCGGCTTGCGAAACAGCCTGGGTTCAGGGCCCCGGCCCTGGCCGGGGGATGCGCGAAGGGGCCGGCGGCCCCTTCGCCCGCGTCAGCGGCTATCCTTACTCATCTCCCATCTTGAGCGCCGCGATGAAGGCGCTCTGCGGGATCTCGACCTGCCCGAACTGGCGCATGCGCTTCTTGCCTTCCTTCTGCTTGTCCAGCAGCTTGCGCTTGCGGCTGATGTCGCCGCCGTAGCACTTGGCGGTCACGTCCTTGCGCATGGCGCTGATGCTCTCGCGGGCGATGATCTTGCCGCCGATGGCCGCCTGCACGGCGATCTTGAACAGCTGGCGCGGGATCAGCTCCTTCAGGCGCTCGCACAGCATGCGGCCGCGGCGCTCGGACTGGCTGCGGTGCACGATCATCGACAGCGCGTCCACCACCTCGCCGTTCACCAGGATCGACATCTTCACGAGGTCGCCTTCCTCGTAGCCGTCCATCTGGTAGTCGAAGCTGGCGTAGCCGCGGCTGATCGACTTCAGCCGGTCGTAGAAGTCGAACACCACCTCGTTCAGCGGCAGGCGGTAGACCAGCATGGCGCGGGCACCGGCGTAGGTCAGCTCGATCTGCTGGCCGCGCCGCTCGGTGCAGAGCTGGAGGACGCCGCCCAGGTACTCGTCGGGCAGCATGATGGTGGCCTTGATCCACGGCTCCTCGATGTGGTCGATCTTCATCACGTCCGGCATGTCCGCCGGGTTGTGCAGATCCATCACGGTGCCGTTGGTCATGGTCAGCTTGTAGACCACCGACGGCGCGGTGGTGATCAGGTCCAGGTTGAACTCGCGCTCCAGCCGCTCCTGGATGATCTCCAGGTGCAGCAGGCCGAGGAAGCCGCAGCGGAAGCCGAAGCCCAGCGCCGCCGACGTCTCCGCCTCGTAATGGAAGCTGGCGTCGTTCAGCTTCAGCTTGCCCAAGGAATCGCGCAGGCGCTCGAAGTCGGCGGCGTCCACCGGGAACAGGCCGCACCACACCACGGGGATCGAGGGCTTGAAGCCGGCCAGCGGTTGCGGCGCCGGGCGGCGCTCCTCGGTGATGGTGTCGCCGACCTTGGTCTGGGTGATGTCCTTGATGGCGGCGGTGATGAAGCCCATCTCGCCGGGGCCCAGCTCGCCGGTCAGCAGCGCCTTCGGCGTGAACACGCCGACGCGGTCGACGTCGTGCGCGCTGCCGGTGGACATGAAGCGGACCTTCTGGCCGACCTTCAGCTTGCCGTCCACCACGCGCACCAGGATGACCACGCCCAGGTACGGGTCGTACCAGGAATCGACCAGCAGCGCCTTCAGCTCGGACTCCGCCTTGCCCTGCGGGGGCGGCAGGCGGGTGACGACGGCCTCAAGCACCGCGTCGATGTTCAGGCCGGTCTTGGCGGAGATCTCCACCGCGTCCGAGGCGTCGAGGCCGATGACGTCCTCGATCTGCTGCTTGACGCGGTCGGGCTCGGCCGCGGGCAGGTCGATCTTGTTGAGGACGGGGATGATCTCGTGGTTGTTGTCGATCGCCTGGTAGACGTTGGCGAGCGTCTGCGCCTCCACGCCCTGGGAGGCGTCCACCACCAGGATCGAGCCCTCGCACGCGGCGAGGCTGCGCGAGACCTCGTAGGCGAAGTCCACGTGGCCCGGCGTGTCCATCAGGTTCAGCGTGTACTGGATTCCGTCCTTGGCCTTGTAGAGCAGGCGGACGGTCTGCGCCTTGATGGTGATGCCGCGCTCGCGCTCGATGTCCATGGAATCGAGCACCTGCTCGCGCATCTCGCGGGCGTCGAGGCCGCCGCACTGCTGGATCAGCCGGTCGGCGAGCGTCGACTTGCCGTGGTCGATGTGCGCGATGATGGAGAAGTTGCGGATGTGCGAGAGGTCGGTCATCGGAACCCGGAGCGCTGGATTTGCGCCCGGAACATAGGGCGGACGGGGTGGGGAAGCAACGGTTCCCTCTCCCGCCGCCTTACTCCGCCCCGATCCCCTCGTACAGCTCCAGATACTCCCGCGCCGGGCGCTCCCAGCCGAAGTCGCGGGTCATGGCCCGCGCCCGCATGGCGTTCCACAGCTCGGGCTTCCGGAAGATCGCCATCGCCCGGCGCAGCGCGAAGCCCAGCTCCTGGCCGGTGGCGTTCATGAAGGCGAATCCGGTCGCCGCGCCGTCGTTGAGCGCCGCCGGGGTGGCGTCGATCACCGTGTCGGCGAGGCCGCCGGTGCGCCGCACCAGCGGCAGCGTGCCGTACTTCATGGCGTACATCTGCGTCAGCCCGCACGGCTCCGACCGCGACGGCACCAGCAGCAGGTCGCTGCCGGCCTGGATGCGGTGCGACAGCGCCTCGTCGTAGCCGATGCGCACGCCGACCGAGCCCGGGTACCAGTCAGCGAGGTGGCGGAAGCCGCCCTCCATCCACGGCTCGCCGGTGCCCAGCACCGCCAGCTGGCCGCCGGCCGCCACCCAGGCCGCGGCGTTCTCCAGCACCATGTCCAGGCCCTTGTGCCAGGTCAGGCGGCTGATGATGCCGGCCAGCGGGCGGTCGGTGCGCGGCTCCAGGCCGAAGGCGGTCTGCAGGTCGACCTTGCAGGCCGCCTTGCCCGAGGGGTTCTCCGGGCTGTAGCGGGCGGCGATGTGCGGGTCGGCCGCCGGGTCCCAGATGCCGTAGTCGACGCCGTTGACGATGCCGCTGAGGTCGTGCGTGCGGTAGGACAGCAGCCCTTGCAGGCCCATGCCCTGCTCGTCGGTCTGGATCTCATGCGCGTAGGTGTGGCTGACCGTGGTCAGGCGATCCGCGTACCAGCACCCGGCCTTCAGGTAGCCGAGGCCGCCGTAGTACTCCACCCCGTCCATGGCGTAGCAGGAGGCCGGCAGCTTCACCTCGCCCAGCAGGTGCGGGCTGAAGTGGCCCTGGTAGGCGATGTTGTGGATGGTCATCACGGTGCCCGGCCGGAACGGCCCGCCGAAGCGGTCGGGGCGGGTGCGCAGGTAGGCGGGCATCAGCCCGGTCTGCCAGTCGTGCCCGTGGATCACGTCCGGCCGCCACCACGGGTCGTAGGACTCGTGCGCGGCGAAGCCGGCCGCCGCCCAGGAGAGCGCCGCGAAGCGCTGGGCGTTGTCCGGCCAGTCCTTGCCGTCGGGGCCGAGGTACGGGTTGCCGGGGCGGGCGTACAGCGCCGGCGCGTCCAGCGCGTAGGCCAGCGTGCCGTCCGGCATGTGGCCCAGCACGAGGCGCGCCCGCTCGGTGCCCGGCAGGTCGGTGATCAGCTCGCCGACCTCGTGCGTGTTGCTCAGGCCGTTCAGCACCGCCGGGTAGCCGGGCAGCAGGAGCCGCACGTCCACGCCGATCCGGGTCAGGGCGGCGGGCAGGGCGGCGCTGACGTCGGCGAGCCCGCCGGTCTTGACCAGCGGGAAGCATTCCGGGGTGACGAAGAGGACTCGCATCGGGACCCGTTCTTATCCGTTCAGTTCGCCCTGCGCCAGCAGGCGGTCGATCATCTCGCGGGTGATGAGGCAGACGCCGCCCTCGGAGCGGTGGAAGCGTTTCGCGTCCAGCTCCGCGTCCTCGCCGACCACCAGCCCCTCGGGGATCTCGACGCCATGGTCTATGACGACTTTGGTCAGACGGCAACGCCGGCCGATGTCGCACTCCGGCAGCACGACGCATTCGTTGAGTTCCGAGTACGAGTTCACCCGCACCGAGGAGAACAGCAGCGACTGCCGCACCACCGAGCCGGAGATGATGCAGCCGCCCGACACCACGCTGTCCACCGCGGTGCCGCGGCGGTCCTCGTCGTCGAAGACGAACTTCGCCGGCGGCAGCTGCTCCTGGTAGGTGAAGATCGGCCAGTTGCGGTCGTACATGTTCAGCTGCGGCGTGACGCGGGTGAGGTCGATGTTGGCTTCCCAGTACGCGTCGATGGTGCCGACGTCGCGCCAGTAGGGCGGGTCGCCCGGCGTGCCGGCGATGCACGAATCGGCGAAGTCGTGCGCCATCACCCGGGCGCGCGGCACCAGGTGCGGGATGATGTCCTTGCCGAAGTCGCGGGTCGAGCCGGGGGTGTTGAAGTCGCGCTCCAGCTGCTCGTACAGGAACTCGGCGTTGAAGACGTACACGCCCATGCTGGCCAGCGCGCGGTCGGGGCGGCCGGGGATGCAGGGCGGGTCCTCCGGCTTCTCGACGAAGCCGACGACGCGCTTGTCGCCGTCGATGTGCATGACGCCGAAGCCCTTGGCCTCCTCGCGCGGCACGTCGATGCAGGCCACCGTCAGGTCGGCCTTACGCGCGATGTGGTCGAGCAGCAGCGCGCCGTAATCCATCTTGTAGATGTGGTCGCCGGCCAGGATCAGGATGTACTCCGGCCGGTGCGCGCGGATGATGTCGAGGTTCTGGTACACCGCGTCGGCGGTGCCCTGGTACCAGCTGGTCTCGTCGATGCGCTGCTGGGCGGGCAGCAGGTCGACGAACTCGTTCATCTCGCCGCGCAGGAAGCCCCAGCCGCGCTGCAGGTGGCGCAGCAGGCTGTGCGACTTGTACTGCGTCAGCACGCCGATGCGCCGGAAGCCCGAATTGATGCAGTTCGACAGCGCGAAGTCGATGATGCGGAACTTGCCGCCGAAATAGACGGCCGGCTTGGCGCGCCGGTCGGTGAGCTGCTTCAGCCGGCTGCCGCGCCCTCCCGCCAGCACCAGCGCCACGGCGCGCCGCGGAGCCAGACGCAGATCCCGTTTGTCGGGCATAGGATGCACCCCTTTATCGTTGTTCGTCTTCTTATGGGCTTCGCCGCGCGTGGCATGCCAGTCCGAGGAAGGCCGATCGGAGGAAGGTCAGGGCTCCGCCGACCGGCCTAAGCCTGACCGTGCCACAGATCCGCACGGCGGGCCAGAAAAGCCGGCCGGGGCGGAGTGCCGCATTTCAGGGCGGCGCGCGGGCAGAATTCTGCACAAAAAATCGGCAGGCAAGCGGTAGGTCGGCCGACAGGGGCATGCTCCGCCCCTCCGCCTACTCCCTTCGATGGAGAATCTCCAGGCTTGGCAAGGACTCCATGGCCGTCGAGGGCTGCCTAAGATTTGTGCATTCCGCGGGTGCGGCACCGGAGTCGCCGCGAGTCCCGTCGGACGGCACGTTGCGTGGAATCCAGCGATTTCCGAGGGTTAGCGGTTGGCACGGAACTTGTAGTTGGAAGGGCGAGCTTGAGCCCCGCCCGACGCACGAAGGGGGTGACCGGGCCGGAGCGATTTTATGAGAGAGGAGCCTCGATGAGCCGTCTGACACTTCTCGCTGCACCGATCATGGCGGTGACTCTGGGCTTGGCCGGCCTGTCTGGCGAAGCCCTTGCGCAAGACGCGGCGGCCGCGGCGCCGACCATCAGCAACGGCGACACCGCCTGGATGCTGACCTCGACGGCGCTCGTCCTGCTGATGACCATCCCCGGCCTCGCGCTGTTCTACGGCGGCATGGTCCGCAAGATGAACGTGCTGGCCACGGTGATGCAGAGCTTCGCCATCACCTGCCTGATCACCGTCCTGTGGTTCGTGATCGGCTACAGCCTCGCCTTCTCCAACGGCAACGCCTACGTCGGCGGCCTCGACCGCCTGATGCTGGCCGGCATGGACATGGCGAAGCCCTTCGTCATCGGCGACGGCCTCGCCGCGGCGGTGACCAACACCATCCCCGAGCCGGTCTTCTTCATGTTCCAGATGACGTTCGCGATCATCACCCCGGCGCTGATCGCCGGCGCGTTCGCGGACCGCATGAAGTTCTCGGCCCTGCTGATCTTCACCGCGCTGTGGTCGCTGGTCGTCTACGCGCCGATCGCCCACTGGGTGTGGCAGCCGAACGGCTTCCTGTTCGGCCTGGGCGTGCTGGACTTCGCCGGCGGCACCGTGGTGCACATCAACGCCGGCGTCGCCGGTCTGGTCGCCGCGCTGGTGCTGGGCAAGCGCAAGGGCTACCCCGAGCAGAACTTCATGCCGCACAACCTGGTGCTGTCGCTGATCGGCGCCTCGCTGCTGTGGGTGGGCTGGTTCGGCTTCAACGCCGGCTCCGCGCTGACCGCGGGTCCCCGCGCCGGCATGGCCATGCTGGTCACGCAGGTCGCCACCGGCGCCGCCGCCCTGGCCTGGATGTTCGCGGAGTGGATCGGCAAGGGCAAGCCGTCGGTGCTCGGCATCATCTCGGGTGCGGTCGCCGGTCTGGTCGCCATCACCCCGGCCGCCGGCTTCGTGGACGGCAAGGGCGCTCTGGTCATCGGCGCGGTCTCCGGCGTGGTCTGCTTCTGGTCGGCTACCAGCCTGAAGCGCATGCTCGGCTACGACGACTCGCTGGACGCGTTCGGCGTGCACGGCGTGGGCGGCTTCATCGGCGCGCTGCTGACCGGCGTGTTCGCCAAGATCTCGGTCGCCAACGTCGAGGGCGCCTTCGCCTCGGTCCTCAAGGACGCCCCGGACACCACGCTGGGCCTGCTGGAGGGCAACGCCTCGGCCGTGCTGATCCAGATCCAGGGCATCGCCTGGACCATCGGCTGGTGCGCGGTCGTCACCTTCGTCCTGCTGAAGGCCATCGACCTGGTGATCGGCCTGCGCGTGGACGAGGACATCGAGCGCGACGGCCTGGACCTCGCCCTGCACGGCGAGACCATCCACTAAGGTCGGTTTTTTCTGGTGCGTTTCCTCCAATCCTGACTTCCGCCGCCGGGCCCCACCCGGCGGCGGTTTTGTTTTTGGGCTGTTGCCCCCTCCCTAACCCTCCCCCGCTGACGCGGGAGAGGGAACTTTGCCGCTGCGTCGGCAGCCCCCTCTCCCGCGAAGCGGGGGAGGGATGGGGAGGGGGCAATTGTCAGGCCACCGGCCGCCGCAGCAGCATCTTCCCCACGCCGTTCAGCGCGGCGAACAGCTGGTCGAACTGCGTCTTGAAGGTTTCCCACGGCAGGGCGCCGCCGGTGGCCGTGGCCACCGCCGCGTGCAGGTCGCCCAGGTTCGTCCGTCCGTCGATGCGCGCCAGCATCGGGCCGGCGAGGCGCGGCAGCGGCAGCGGCACCACGGCGCCGGCCAGTTCCGCCTCCAGCACGCCGCCGGGCGGGATCGCCTTCGCCGTCGCCGGGCCGTCGAGGTCGCGCAGCACCGGCACCACCTCCGGCCCGTCCGGGCGGGCCACCGCGCCGTCCAGCCTGTCGGGACGCACGAGGTAGGCGATGTGCTTGGTCATGCCGCCGCTGACCTGCTCGGCCCAGGCGGCGCGCTCCAGCCAGGACAAGCCCTCCAGCCGCTTCAGGAGGCGCGGGTCCTTGACCCAGGTGGACGGCTCGTAGCGCGCCGGCTCGATCAGGGCGCTGACGGCGAGGCCGGCGTTTGCTGCCAGCTCCGCCAGTTCCGGCACCGTGTAGGGGCGGTCGCAGGAGTGCAGCAGCAGGTCGTAGAGGTTGGCGTCCGACGTGCGGTGGTCGGTGAGGAACGGGTTGCGGTTCAGCCAGTTGGTCTGCGGCAGCGCCCCGAGCAGCCGGCGGGCCAGCGCCACCTTGTCCGGCGGCGTCATCCCCTGGGTCATGGCGCGCAGCGCCGCCTGCATCGGGTAGACGCCGGTGCGCCCGTACGGCGCGTAGACCATGATGCCCAGGCCGCCGCCGGGCTTCAGCGCGCGCTCCAGCGACGCGAGGCCGGCCGGCGGGCTGTCCAGATGGTGCAGCACGCCGCAGCAGTCGATGTAGTCGAAGCTCCCCAGCCCTTCCAGCTCCAGCAGCGAGCCGCGCAGGAAGCGCAGGTTGCTCAGGCCGCGCGCCGCGGCCCGCGCCTCGGCGATCGAGCGGGAGGCGTCGGACAGGTCGATGTAGGTGACGGTGCCGGGGTTGCCGGCGTCGGCGAGCTGCTGGGCGATCATGATCGTCGCGTCGCCGGTGCCGCCGCCGGCCACCAGAACGTCGAGCGGCTTCGACAGGTCCAGCCGGCCGCCGAAGACGAAGTGGTTCACCTCGTCCAGGTGGCTGGGGGAGCCGGTGACCAGACGCTTCCTCTCGTCCGCCGGGTCGCGCGCCGGGTAGGGGTAGGCTTCGTACTGGGCGCGCAGGTCGTCGATGCTCATGGCGGGGCTCGGTCGTGCAGGCGGGGGGTGGGCCGGGGCGAATCGGCCCAACCCTACGGATCTTTGCCCGTCACGCCAACGGAATGCGGATCTCGGTCAGCCATTCTTCCGGCGGCAGCGTGCGGGGGTCGTTCAGGTATTGCTCCACCGGCGGCCGGTCGGCCGGGGTGAAGCCGCTGGTCGGCAGCCATTCGCGGTAGAGCCAGCGGTAGCTGCGCTCCAGCTCGGTGTACGGCCCCTTGTGGACCAGCACGGCGTGCCGTCCGCCGGGGATGTCGCGGATGAACACCTCGCCGTCACCCTGCACCTCCTGCCCGACCGACAGGCATGCCTCCGACCGCAGGTCCTCGGGCGGGACGGCCGAGGGGTCGTCGTAGCCGATGCCGAAGGCGCGGGTCTGCGGCCCCAGCAGGTTGCGCCCGGCGGCCCAGGCGTGCAGGCGGCTGAAGACGCCGCCGAGCTCCATGTAAGGGCCGCGGTGGGCGATGGCGGCGACGCGGACCGGGTCGAGGTCGCGGATGCTGACGTCGGGCATGGGACTCTCCGTTTCGTTTCGGGACTGCGGCGAAGGCCCGCGGCGCCCGTGCTCCCGGTAGGCCGCGGGCGGGGAGCCGTGGGCCTGCCGGAACACGCGGGTGAACGCCTCCACGCTGCCGTAGCCGGCCCGGCGGGCGACCGTCGCCACGTCGGCGCCGTCCCGCACCAGCTCCCCCGCCGCCCGCGTCAGCCGCAGCCGGCGCAGCGTGTCCGCCGCGGTCTCGCCCATCAGGGCGCGGTAGATGCGGTGGAAATGGTAGGGGGAGAAGCAGGCCACCCCGGCGAGCCGTGCGAGGTCGAGCGGCTCGTCCAGGTGGGCGGCGATGTGGGCGACGACCCGCTCGATGCGTCGGCCGTAGTCCAGGGCGGTGGCGGGCTTGGGCGCCGGCTTTGTCATTGGGGGTCCTCCGTCGCCGCCACCCTAGCCAAAGGCCGCTTGATCGCGCTTGCGATCCTTACGGCTTCGGCCACCCCTCCGCCGGCCGCACCTCGCCGACCCGCAACCCGTTGCGGTTGGTCACCGGCTCGGCCAGCAGCGACCCGGCCGCCGCCCATTGCGCCTCGGTCAGCGCGTCCGCCGCGCGCAGCAGCGCCGCCAGGGCGACGTGGCGGGCGCGGTCGGCGCCGTCCTCGACCTTCAGCGCGATGCCGACGGCCTGCTCGGGCAGCACGGCGCAGCCGACGCCCTCGGCGCCGATCTTGGTCAGCACCGCGCCGCCGGCCGCCTGCATCAGGCGGGTGTCGAAGGTGGAGCGGCCGCCGACCAGGTAAGGATGCTTGCCCCAGGCGGTGCGGATGCGGGCCACCGCCTCGGCACGGCGGTCGGGCAGGTCCTGCGGGTCGGCGATGCGGGCCATGGCGTAGGCGATGGCGCCCAGGGGCACGCCGATGGTCGGCATGGCGCAGCCGTCCACGCCCCAGGGGGCCCGCGACAGGTCCTGGCCGGTCATCTGCTCCAGCACGCCGAGGATGCGCTGCTGCACCGGGTGCTCCCAGCGCACGTAGCCCTTGGTCGGCTCGCCCTTGTGGCGCGCGGTGGTGAGAAAGCCGGCGTGCTTGCCCGAGCAGTTGTTGTGCAGCGCGCTGGGCGCCTCGCCGCGGCGGAGCAGGGCGTGCGCGGTCGGCTCGTCGGTGGGCAGGTGGGCGCCGCACTCGTAGTCGTCCACCGTGCAGCCGATGCGCGCCAGCCAGCGCGCCGCCAGCTCGGTGTGCGCCGGCTCGCCGGCGTGCGAGGCGCAGGCGAGCGCCAGTTCCTCGTCGCCCAGGCCAAAGGCGTCCAGCGCGCCGGTCTCGACCAGCGGGATCGCCTGCAGGGACTTGACGGCGGAGCGCGCGTAGATAGGACGGTCGATGTCGCCCCAGCGCGCCAGCACCCGACCGCCGGCATCGACGATGACGGCGTGCGCGCGGTGGCGGGATTCCACCATGCCGCCGCGCGTCACCTCGACGGCGATGGGCGCCTCGGTGGGGCCGGAGAGGTCGGCGCGGCCCTCGGCGGGCGTGTGGTCGTGGGCATGGCCGCCGCAGCAGCCGTCGTGGTGGTGATCGTGGCTCATGGCCGAGAACTTGCCTCCGCCGCCGGTCCGGTGCAAGGTGCCGCCCCGGAAAACCAGCCCTCACTTTAGGCAGTGTCATGGATACCGCCAGCACCCCGCGCGGCTACTTCGCCGTCGGCGTCGAGCGCATCAGCAAGCCGGGCAACGTCGGCAACCTGATCCGCTCGGCGCACGCCTTCGGCGCGTCGTTCTTCTTCGCCATCGACCCGGCGCCGGACATCCGCGAGATGCACTACGTTGACACCTCGGGCGCGCCGGAGCATCTGCCCTTCTACATCTACGACGGGCTGGCCGACCTGAAGCTGCCGAAGGACTGCATGCTGGTCGGCGTCGAGCTGACCGAGGACGCCGTCGAGCTGCCGAGCTTCCGCCACCCGCTGCGCGCCGCCTACGTGCTGGGGCCGGAGCGCGGCAGCCTGTCGCCGGAGCTGCAGGAGCGCTGCGACTTCATCATCAAGATCCCGATGAAGTTCTGCGTGAACGTCGGCGTGGCCGGGGCGCTGGTGATGTACGACCGGATGATCAGCTTGGGCCGCTTCGCCGAGCGCCCGGTGCGCACCGGCGGCCCGGTCGAGGGCCCGCCGGTCCACAAGCACGGCGCCCAGAAGGTGCGCAACCGCGCCGAGCGCCGCCGCCGCGCCGCGACGCTGGGGCGGGGGGAGATCCCGCGGGATTAATAATACGCCGTCTTCGTGCGGTGCCGCGGCTTCGCGCGGTAGTCCGGCTGCTGGCCGCGGTGCCAGAGCACGCGGTCGATGAGCACCGCCGGAGCATCCAGCGCCGCCGACAGCAGCTCCACCGCGTGCACGGCGCCGGCGCGCAGCTCCGTCTCCTCGCGGCTGCCGGGCTCGAGGAAGTCGCCGCGGTCGATGCGCTCGGCCAGCTCGGGCGTGCAGGTCAGCACGCCGTCGTGGCGCAGCACGTGCGGCAGCAAATTGTCGGCGAACGCCGTCAGCCGGCCGAGGTCGGTGAAGGCGGTGATGCCGGACAGCGCCAGATCGGCCGCGGTGATCTGCGCGCGCTTGTAGAAGGGCGAATCCTCGAACAGCGGCATGCGCCAGAGGATGGTCGTCAGCCGCTCGGCCGAGCCGTCGGCGGCGTTCACCAAGTCAAGGAACCGGCCGTCGTGGTTGTCCAGCACGAAGCCGCCGAGGTCGCTCAGCGCCAGCGCGTACAGCTCGGCCAGCTCGACCGCCGCCGGGTTGGCCCGGTCGAAGCCGAAGAGGTCCAGCGCGTCCTGCGGCGTGGCGCCGGCCAGCCGGTCGGCGGGGATGGGGCCGTGCTCGCGGAAGTGCCGCGCCAGCCGCCCGGCCACCGCGCCGTAGCCCGACGCGGTCGGCCCGACGATGTCGGGGAACCAGCCGGAACCGAAGTTCACCGAATCCAGCGTCAGCACGAAGGCCGCCGTGCCCTCCGGGTCGGTCTCCGGCTCGACGTAGTGCAGCGCGGGGTCGAGTGCCAGCGGCGTGTCGGCGAAGGACGGGGCCAGCGCCTGGGCGTAGGCCGCGATCCGGTCGGTCTCGATGCGGACGTGTTGGGCGTCGCGGACGATGCGGGCGCAGGCGCCGCGGACGATGTTGAAGAAGCTCACCGTATCACAGCCGCACGAACGGGTTGAGGAAGCGCCCGACCGCTCCGGTCAGCCGCAGCCGGCCCAACGTCACCGACAGGCACAGGCAGCCCTCGGGATCGGCGATCGGCTTGTGGTCTATGCTGCCATCGCCGACCGCCACGTCGCCCCGCGCGAATTGCCCCAGGGCGTCATGGAAGCCGCCGTCCAGCACCAGCGCCAGCTCCAGCCCGTCGTGGCTGTGCCGCGGCGCCGCGACGCCGCCCTTCATGCGGATCAGCCGCGCCCGCTCGCCGCGCGGCAGCGGGATGTCGACGCACTGGAAGCCCGGCGCCATCATCCGCCAGCGCATCGCCGCCGGATCGCCGCCGACGTAGCGGCGCAGCGGCTCCGGGATCAGCGGCGGCACCGCGGGCGGTGCGATGCGCGGCGGCGCGGGCTCGTCCGGCTCGTCCAGGCGGGCGAGCAGCCTGTCGAGCGCGCCGGGGCCGATGGGATCGGGTTCCAGCTCCTCCAGGAGCGCGCCGCCGACCGCGTCGAGGTCGGCCACCGCGTGGCGGCAGCCGGGGCACAGCGCCAGATGCGTGGCGACGACCAGCCCGCCGGCCTCGCCCAGGCACCCGCCGGCGTAGTCCATCAGCAACGCGTCGCCCGGATGGTGGAGGGGCAGGCTCATGACGGGTCTCTCAGGGCCTTGCGCAGGCGCTCCAGCGCCAGACGCAATCTAGACTTCACGGTGCCGAGGGGAAGCCCGCGCTCCGCCGCGATGACGCTGTGCGGCTTGTCCTCGAAATAGGCCATGCGCAGCAGCTCGGCCTGTTCCGGCGGCAGCTCCCGGATGGCGGCGCGCAGCCGGCCGCTGTCCTGCGCGGCCTGCAGCGCGTGGTCCGCGGGTTCGACGGGATCGGGGACGAGGGCGGGGTCGTCGGGGTCGATCTCCGGCCGCTGCTCGCGGCGCAGCGCGTCGATGCGGCGGTTGCGGGCGATGGTGAACACCCAGGTGGCGGCCGAGGCCTGGGCGGGGTCGAAGGTCTCGGCGCGGCGCCAGACCAGCAGCATCACCTCCTGCACCAGCTCCTCCGCCGCCGGCGCGTCGGCGCCGAGGCGGCGCAGGTAGGCCTTGAGGCGCGGGGCGAAGTGGCCGAACAGCGCGGCGAACGCCGCCCGGTCGCGCGCACGGCCGACCGCAAGCAGCAGATCGTCCGGCGACATGGCCGCCGCGGCCGGGGGAAGCGGATCCTGCATGGCTGCATTGAAGGCGAACGCGCGCCCGCACACAAGCCGCGCGTGGCGGGGCGGCGTCGGAAAAAAGGATGAGAGGGCGCGTTCCATGTTGGGATTGTACGCGCACTTTCGATCGGCGGATCACGTGCGCCGCGTGTGGCAATGTCACGGCGGCACCCCCTTCAAACCGCGGCCGAATTCGGATAGTGTCCGGCCACCCCGAAACCATTCGCAGTCGCACAACGATGTCGCTTCTCCGCACCGTTCGTCGTGCCGCCGTCGCGGCGCTGGCGCTCTCCGCCGTTGCCACCGGCGCCCTGGCGGCCGAGCCGAAGGCCCTGGGCACGTTCAAGGACTGGCACGCCTTCGCCCTGGACGAGGGCGGGCACAAGGTCTGCTACATGTCCAGCCAGCCCAAGAAGAAGGAGCCGGCCGCCGCCAAGCGCGGCGACATCTACGTGCTGGTCACGCACCGCCCGGGCGAGAAGAGCTTCGACGTGGTGAGCTTCATCGCCGGCTACTCCTTCAAGAAGGAGAGCGAGGCGACGGTGGACGTCGGGCCCAAGAACTTCAAGCTGTTCACCGACGGCGAGACCGCCTGGGCGCGCGACGCCGACACCGACAAGGCGCTGGTCGGCGCCATGAAGGACGCCAAGGGCAAGCCCATGGTGATGAAGGGCATGTCGGGCCGCGGCACCAAGACCGCCGACACCTACAGCCTGGACGGCATGGCGGAGGCCTACAACGCCATCAACACGGCGTGCGGCGTGAAGCGCTGACACCCCACACCGTCATCCCCGCGAAGGCGGGGATCCATAATGTCCGAAACGGCACGTCATGGAAGTTATGGATCCCCGCCTTCGCGGGGATGACGGTTGGAATGAGGGGGGGTGGAGGTGCGCAAACATTTCCCTGCGTCACTTTGACTCTTCGGGCGTCCGGGCCTATGTAATGCGGCCATGAACGCCATCAGCACCGCTGCCTTGTCCCCCCTGCCGCGAATCGACGCGGACGGGCGGAAGAACCTCGTCGGCCTCACGCGCGAAGAGCTGGAGGCCGAGATGCTCGGCTTCGGCCTGGAGAAGTTCCGGGCCCGCCAGCTCTGGCACTGGATCTACCACCGCGGCGCCACCGACTTCGCGGTGATGACCACGCTGGCCAAGCCGGTGCGCGACAAGCTGGCCGAGGCCTACGCGGTGCTGCGCCCGACCGTGGTGCGCGACCTGAAATCCACCGACGGCACCCGCAAGTGGCTGCTGCGCATGCCCGACGGCCAGGAGGTGGAGAGCGTCCACATCCCCGAGGAGGACCGCGGCACGCTGTGCGTCTCCTCGCAGGTCGGCTGCACGCTGACCTGCCGCTTCTGCCACACCGGCACGCAGCGCTTGGTGCGCAACCTGACCGCGGCGGAGATCGTGGCGCAGGTGATGCTGGCGCGCGACGCCCTGGGCGAGTGGCCGGCGCCGCCGGACGGCCGCATGGTCTCCAACATCGTCATGATGGGGATGGGCGAGCCGCTGTTTAACTACGAGAACGTCGCCAAGGCGCTGAAGATCGTCATGGACGGCGACGGCATCTCGATCTCCAAGCGCCGCATCACGCTGTCGACCTCCGGCGTGGTGCCGATGATGAAGCGCTGCGGCGAGGAGCTGAACGTCAACCTCGCGGTCAGCCTGCACGCCGTCACCGACGAGCTGCGCGACATCATCATGCCGATCAACCGGAAGTACCCGCTGAAGGAGCTGATCGACGCCTGCCGGACCTACCCCGGCGTCAACAACGCGCGACGCATCACCTTCGAGTACGTGATGCTGAAGGGCCTGAACGACAGCCCGGCCGACGCCCGCGCGCTGGTCAACCTGCTGCGCGGCATCCCGGCGAAGATCAACCTGATCCCGTTCAACCCGTGGCCGGGGGCGCCCTACGAGCGCTCGACCGACCGGGCGATCCAGGTGTTCGGCGACATCGTCAACCACGCCGGCTACGCCAGCCCGGTGCGCACCCCGCGCGGCGAGGACATCATGGCGGCGTGTGGCCAGCTGAAGAGCGAGTCGATGAAGCTGACCGCCGCCGAGCGCGCGCGGATCCAGGAGGTCATCGCCGAGAAGGACGCCGAACTGGCGGGATGACTTTTTGTCACTCCCCTGCCTCCGGCGGGGGAGGGAAGGGGCCCAGGCGCAGCCTGGGAAGGGTGGGGGCAGCGGGCTTCACGGGAACAACTTGCCCTCACCCAGCCCTCCCCCGCCGGAGGCAGGGGAGGGCTTATGATGCCGCCTCCATCTGCGCTTCCCGCACCACCCGCTCCGCCGGGAAGCGCACGGTGACCGTGGTGCCGCGGCCGGGTTCGCTGACGATGTTCAGCGAGCCGCCGTGCAGCTCCATCAGGTTGCGGCTGATCGCCAGCCCCAGGCCGGTGCCGCCGAAGCGGCGGCTGATCGAGTTGTCGGCCTGCTGGAACGGTTCGGCGATGGTCTCCAGGGCCTCGGGCGCGATGCCGATGCCGGTGTCGGCGACCGTCAGCTCCAGCCCGCCGCCCGGCGCCGGACCCGCCGACAGCGTCACCCGGCCGCCGGGCGGGGTGAACTTGACCGCGTTGGACAGCAGGTTCAGCACCACCTGCCGCACCGCCCGCTCGTCGCCGCGCAGGCGCGGCAGCGGCTGGCAGACCGCCGGGACCAGCGCCACGCCGCCGGCCTCGGCCGGCACCGCGCTGACCGTCAGGCAGGCGTCGAGCACCGCGTCCAGCTTCATCACGCGGTCCTCCAGCGTGTAGCGCCCGGCCTCCAGCTTCGACATGTCCAGCACGTCGTTGATCAGTTCCAGCAGATGGGTGCCGCTCTGCTGGATGTGGCGGGCGTAGTCGGCGTAGCGCTCGTTGCCGATCGGGCCGAACACCTGGTGCACCATGATCTCCGAGAAGCCGATGATGGCGTTCAGCGGCGTGCGCAGCTCGTGGCTCATGGTGGCGAGGAAGTTGCTCTTGATGCGGTTGGCGCCCTCCGCCTGCTCCTTGGCCTGGGCCAGCCGCTCGGCGGCCAGCACCCGCTCGGTGATGTCGCGGGCCAGCACCAGCACCATGGGCCGCGGGCCGAAGTCGGGCGGCAGCGCCGCGGTGCGCGCCTCGAACCAGCGGCGGCCGGCCGGGACCTGGAGGACGTACTCCATGGCCTGGGGCTGGGCGCTGCGCAGCGTGCGGGCGATCACCTCGGCCATCCGCCGGGCGACGTCGGGCGGCAGCACCTCGGTGGCGTGGCGGCCGATCACCTCCCGGGGCGGAACGGTGACCAGATCGTCGCGCGCGGCCAGCACCTCGCGGTAGCGGGCCTCGCCGTCCAGGATGAAGGCGATGTCCGGCAGCGCCTGAACCAGCGCGCCGAGGCGGCCTGTGCTGGAGCGCAGCGCCTCCTCGGCGGCGCGGCGCTCGGTGACGTCGCGGATGACGCTCAGGTTGCGGTCGGCTTCGAGCCGCACGGCGGTCACCTCCGCCAGCCGGAGCACGCCGTCCTTGCGCCGCATCGCCGTCTCGCCGCGGAACGCGCCGGTGTGCAGCAGCGTGGCGAAGATGTCGGGCAGCCCTTCGGCGGTGCGCGGCGCCTCGGTCAGGATGTCCCGCACGTTGCGCGTCAGCAGTTCGTCCCGCGCGTAGCCCAGGATCTCGCAGGCCGCGGGATTGGCGTCCACGTAGCGCCCGGTGCGGTCGGTGACGAGGATCCCCTCCATCGCCGCGTCCAGGTAGGAGCGCAGCCGCGCCTCGCTCTGGCGCAGGCTGTTCTCGATCCGCTTGCGCTCGCTGATGTCGCGCGCCTCGGCGATCAGCAGGACGACGCGCCCGTCGCCGTCGTGCACCGGCTTGACCGAGCAGTCCACCGTGTGCATCCCGTCCAGGCCCAGCAGTTCCGCCTCGAAGCGGGTCAGGGTGCCGGCGGCCGCGCGCTCCACCGCGTCGCGCATGCGCGCCGCCGAGTCGGGGCAGCGGCGCCACGCGCGCATCTTCCAGGCGGGGCAGCCGGCGGCGGACGACAGGTCGCCGTCCTCGAAGCGCTCGTTGCCGAAGTCGAGGCCGGCGCGGTTGACCGCCAGGATGCGGCCGTCCGGCTCCAGCAGCGCCATGTACTGGAAGGTGCTGTCGAAGATGGCGCGGGCGCGGTGCTCGCTGTCGCGCAGCGCGCGGGCCGTCGTCTCCAGGCGGCGCAGGTAGCGCAGCAGCAGCGCGGTCAGCGCCAGCACCACCAGGATCTCGGCCGCCAGCACCAGCACGCTCTGCCAGATCGAGGCGTGCCAGGCGGCCAGATAGTCCTGCTCGGCCAGCCGCACCGAGACGTAGAGCGGCAGCCCCTCCACCGCCCGGAAGGCGAGGAGGCGGTTGACGCCATCGACCGTCGAGGGGCCGTGCATCACGCCCTCGCGCCGGCCGGCGAGGTTCTCGCGGATCGCGGCGGCGAGCTGCGACGGGCTGAACTGCGGTTCGGTGCTCTCCGGGTGGCGGGCCAGCAGGTAGCCTTCGGGCGTCCACAGCGTGACGCTGCCCTGCGGGCCGACGTCCAGCGAGGCGTAGAACTGCCGGAGCGCGCTGAGGTCGATGGTGGCGTAGACGATGCCGCCGAAGCCGTCGAACGGGTCGGAGATGCGCCGGCTGATGACCATGGCCCATTCCCGGCTGGCCCGGCTGATCATCGGCGCGGAGATGAAGGGGCCGCGGTCCACCAAGCCCTGGTGGGCCTTGAAGTACTCGCGGTCGGCGACGCGGATCCCGCGCACCGGCGGCACCGCATCCAGGTGCACCCAGCCGTCCGCGTCGGTGACCGTCAGGTTGCGGATGGTGGCGTCGTCGGCCATCAGCCGCGTCATCAGGCGCCGCACCTGATCGTCGGCGGGCGGTTCGGCGCCGGGGCGCGGGGTCACCGCCTCGGCGACCACGGCGGCGGCCAGGCTGGCGGTGCGGAAGGCGCCCTGGGCGTGCAGTTCCAGCGTCTTGGTGAGGTTCTGCACGTGGCGCAGCGCCTCCTCCTCGGCCTGGGCGCGGTCGTGCACGATGCCGGTGACGGCGGCGGCCGTCAGCCCCATCACCACCAGCAGCACCAGCACCAGCAGGCCGATGCGGAAGCGGACGAAGACGGCCGGCGCGGTGGTGGCGGCCAGCGGCGGTGGCGCGGTGAGGGTGTTCACGGGGCGGGCGCGTGGTGGAAAGCGCCCCATGGTAGCACCGGTGGGCCTTGCGATGCACGGACGGCAGGCGGCGGTCCCAACTTCGTCCTCGACAAGCCGGGAGGGGCGAGGCATGTAGGCGCGGCGTTCAGGGAGGGTCCGTCCGTGCAGGCGCAGTTCGCCGTCGATCCCGGCTTGGTGCTGTTCGTCTTCAACGTGCTGGCGGTGTGGCCGCTGGCGCGGATCTGTCGGCGCGCCGGCTTCGCGCCGGGCTGGGCGTTCCTGGTCTTCGTGCCGGTGGTCGGGCTGCTGCTGGTGTGGGGGATGCTGACCTTCCGGCGCTGGCCGGTGCTGCCCCCGAAGGCGCCCAAGGTGCGCAAGCCGCGGAGGACCGCCTGATGGACGCCCTCGCCGATCTCCTGCGCGCGCTCTACTGGGAACCGTGGCAGGCCATCCTGACGCTCGACCTGTGGTGGGCGAACCTGGTCATCGCGATCCTGCTGCTGCTGAAGATGGTGTTCGGCGGCTGGATGCTGGCGAAGGCCGGGCGCAGCCCGCTGTGGGTGCTGGTGCTGCTGATCAACGGGGCGGACATCGTGGCGCTGTGGGTGTTCGCCTACGTGCGCTGGCCGTTCGTGGACGACGCGCGTGCGGCTCCCGCGGAAACTCCGGACGCCGATTGATTCGGGGGCGCGGCGGGGCTAAGGTCCGGCACCTTATTCCCCTTCCTTGCGCATGAGCCTTCCCATGAGCGCTGCTCCCGGCAAAGAGATCAAGAAAGTCGTGCTCGCCTATTCCGGCGGCCTGGACACCTCGGTGATCCTGAAGTGGCTGCAGGAGACCTACCGTTGCGAGGTGGTGACCTTCACCGCCGACCTCGGCCAGGGCGAGGAGCTGGAGCCGGCGCGCAAGAAGGCCGAGCTGCTGGGCATCAAGCCCGAGAACATCTTCATCGACGACCTGCGCGAAGAGTTCGTGCGCGACTTCGTCTTCCCGATGTTCCGCGCCAACACGGTGTACGAGGGCGTGTACCTGCTCGGCACCTCGATCGCCCGGCCGCTGATCGCCAAGCGCCAGATCGAGATCGCCAACCTCGTCGGCGCCGACGCGGTCGCGCACGGCGCCACCGGCAAGGGCAACGATCAGGTCCGCTTCGAGCTGGGCTACTACGCCCTGCGCCCGGACATCAAGATCATCGCGCCGTGGCGCGAGTGGGACCTGAACAGCCGCACCAAGCTGATCGACTACGCCGAGCAGCACCAGATCCCGATCGCCAAGGACAAGCGCGGCGAGGCGCCGTACTCCACCGACGCCAACCTCCTGCACATCTCCTACGAGGGCAAGGCCCTGGAGAATCCGTGGCAGGAGGCGGACGAGGACATGTACACCCGCTCCGTCGCCCCGGAGAAGGCGCCGGACACCCCGACCTACGTCGAGGTCGAGTTCAAGCGCGGCGACGCGGTGGCGATCGACGGCAAGGCGATGTCGCCGATGCAGATCCTGACCGAGCTGAACCGCCTGGGCGGCGAGAACGGCATCGGCCGCCTGGATCTGGTGGAGAACCGCTACGTCGGCATGAAGTCGCGCGGCGTGTACGAGACGCCGGGCGGCACCATCCTGCTGGCCGCCCACCGCGGCATCGAGAGCATCACGCTGGACCGCGGTGCGGCGCACCTCAAGGACGAGCTGATGCCGCGCTACGCCGAGCTGATCTACTGCGGCTACTGGTGGAGCCCGGAGCGCCTCGCGCTGCAGGCGCTGATCGACCAGACGCAGGAGGTGGTGAACGGCACGGTGCGTCTGAAGCTGTTCAAGGGCAACGTCTCGGTGGTCGGCCGGCAGTCGCCGAACTCGCTGTACCGCCTGGACTACGTGACCTTCGAGGAGGACAGCGTCTACAACCAGAAAGACGCCGAGGGCTTCATCAAGCTGAACGCGCTCCGCCTGCGCCTGGGCGCGATGGCGAAGGGGAACCTGAAGTAAGCGACGGCGCTTCGGGTAGTACGGAAAACGCGGCCCTGCGAAGGCGGGGCCGCGTTTTGCGTTTTCGGCCGGTGTCCCGCGGCCGGGACGTTACAGCCGTCCCTCTCTGGCCTGCCTGAGAAGATCCAGCACGGCGCGCTCCCACGCCGCCCCGTCGGCGGAGCGCGGGCCGGTGGAATGGTGGCCGCGCCGGTTGATGAAGAACACGTCCTCGACCTTGGCGCAGCGGAAGCTTCGCCACAGGGCGAGGTAGTACTTGAAGTCCTCGCCGCAGTTCATCGCCACGTCGAACTTCACCGCGGCGGCGGCGGACGACCGCACGAAATGCCCCATCTGCAGCGTGTGGACCGGATGTGCGGTAAGGATGTCGGCGAGGCGGTCGGTGGCCGGCAGCTGCCCCTCGCGGAACGCGATGCTGTCGGTGCCGTAGACGTTCTCGCAGATCAGGCCCCACACCGCGTCGTGGGCGTCGGCATACCGGGCGAAGCGCTCGAAGGCCCAGCTCGCCATCAGGTCGTCGGCGTCCAGGAAGAAGATCCAGTCGCAGCCCATCGCGACGGCTTGGTCGATGCCGTCGTTGCGCCGCGCCGAGCGGCCGTGCCGGCCCTCCAGGTCCCACATCGGCAGGATCTCCAGCGCCTGGAACGGTCCCTGGTTGGCGGCCCAGGCCGTCTCCACGCTCTGCCGGCAGGAGGCGTAGTCGGAGTCGTGCCCCGGGCCGACCGGCGTGATCACCGCGCACTTCATCCGTTGCTCCAGGCGGCCAGGTCTCGGACGGCCCGCCGCACCACGCCGTTCCAGTCGCCGGGGCGGTCCTGGCGGAGCAGGCGCAGGGTCGGATACCAGGGGCTGTCCTCGCGCTCCAGCAGCCACCGCCAGTCCGCCACGTGCGGCAGCAGCACCCACGTCGGCACGCCGAGCGCGCCGGCGAAGTGCGCCGTGGAGTTGTCGATGGTGACCACCAGATCCATGGCGGCGACCTGCGCGGCGAAGGCATCCAGATCGGCCAGCTGGTCGATCTCGCGGTCGATCAGCAGGCCGGGCGCCACCGGCGCCATCTCGCGCGCCATGGCGTCCGGGTCGCCGTACTGCAGGCAGACCCAGCGCACGCCGGGCGTTTCCAGGAGCGGCGCCAGGGCGGCGGGGTCGAGCGTGCGCATCCACCCGTTTTCCCGGTTGCAGGTGGACCAGGTCAGCCCGACCAGCCGCCGCCCGTCGGCGTAGCGCGCGCGCAGCGCGTCGCGCCGCGCCGGGTCGGCCGTCAGGTAGGGAGAACGCGTGGCGGCGAAGCTCTCCAGGGTCGGGCGGAACAGGCGGGGCAGGCTGCCGCTCGGGATCTGGGCGGCGACCTCCGGCAGCCGGTCGGCGACCTGCCCGTCGGCCCGCCGGGCGACCACCTCCACCCCGGGGAAGGAGCGCGCGAACAGCGGCACCAGCCGCGGCGCGCATTCCAGGACGCAGGGCACGCCGGTGCGCTGCACGTCGGGGATCAGCCCGGCGAACATCACCTCGTCGCCCACCCCCTGCTCGTTCCAGACGAGCAGCTTGCCGGACGGCGGAGCGGTGCCGTTCCACAGCGGGCGTTCGATGACGCGCCTGGGGGAGGGGCGGTGGCGGTCCTTCTCCAGGCGCCAGTCGTACCCGCTCCAGCCCTCGGCGAGGCGCCCGGTCTGGAGCAGGACGAGGGACAGGTTGAAGTGCGCGTCCCCATAGGCCGGATCGACGTCGAGGGCCATGCGCAGCGCGGCCTCGGCCTCCTCCAGGCGGCCCAGCTCGTGCAGCGTGGAGCCCATGTTCGAATAGGCGGCGGCGTAGCGCGGGTTGATCTCGACGGCGGCGCAGTAGGCGGCCAGCGCCTCGTCGTAGCGGCGCAGGGCCTTCAGCGCGTTGCCCAGGTTGCCGTAGCCTTCGGCGTAGGCCGGGTTGGCGTCCAGCGCGGCGCGGTAGGCGGCGACCGCCTCCTCGTGACGCCCCAGATCCTGGAGCGCGTTGCCCAGGTTGGAGTGTGCCATGGAGAAACGCGGGTTGAGGTCCAGCGCGGCGCGGTAGGCGGCCAGAGCCTCCTCCGGCCGGCCCATGCGCTTGAGCGCGACGCCGAAGTTGTTCTGCGTGTTGGCGTCGCGCGGGTTCAGGCCCAGCGCGGCGCGGTAGGCGGTGACGGCCTCGTCAAAGCGGCCCAGGTCGCGCAGGGCGTTGCCCAGGTTGGCGCAGTAGTCCGGGGTGCGCTTGATGGTCAGCGCCCGCCGGATCAGCTCCACCGCCGTCTGGAAGTCGCCCCGCTGCGCGTGGATGACGCCGAGGAGATGGATGGCGTCGCTGTCGCGCCTGTTCTGCTCGATGAGGGCCCGGTAGATCCCTTCGGCCTCGTCGAGGCGGCCGGCCGAGTGGGCGCTCAGCGCAACGCCGAGGTCAGGCACGTTGCCCCCGTGGTTTCCGACCATGCCCCACCAACCGAACGCTGCAAGCGACGGGTGTACTTAGCACGGCCGGCCGGCGCAGGGGAATGACCAGTCCGGGACGACGGACCCGGCCGCCCTCACGCCTCGCGCGGGCGGCTGCTGAAGTACAGCTCCGCCGCGACCACCAGCAGGGTGGCGGACAGCGCCAGGCCCACCCCGTTCTGCTCCAGGAAGGAGGCGACCAGCCCGGCGCCGCCGCCGACGCAGGCCATGCCCATCAGGATGCTGCTGATCGCCGGCGCCATCGGCGCCAGGACGCGCTGGGCGCGCGACATGGGGCGGGTGGTCTGGGAACGGGCCGGCTTCATCGGTGCACCTCGTGGCTATCTGCCGAACAGCATAGGCCAAGCCGCCAGGAAGCGACCTTGACCTGAGTCAACAAATGCTGCGGTGCACCCGGAAGTTCCGTCAGAAAATCGGCTTCGGCGCATCGAGGTAGTGGATTGCCTCCACCAGACCGGTGATGGTCTGCACCGTCTCCATCGGCGTACCGTCGAGCACCGGGTTGTGGTGGTTCATCCACTCGCGCGCCGCCTTGCCGTCGCCATCGACGATGGCGTCCAGCGAGCGCCACAGCCGGGTGAACAGCACCGCCAGCTCCTGCGCCTTGCCCTCCTCTGGCAGCGCCTCGCCGCCGCGCAGGCGGGCGAGCGTCGCGTCCGGCACCCCGATCACCTTGGCCAGCACCCGGTCGGGCATGGCGAGCTGGTCGGCGGCGCGCAGCAGCGCCTGGGTGATCGCCTGCGCCTCGGGGGAGGCGGGAGCAGCGGCGGCCTTTCGCAACGGCTTCGGGGGCATGGAGGCTCTTTCGATGAAGAAGGGCGGGAGGGCCGCGTGCCCTCCCGCGGGGCAATCAGAGCATATAAGTTATTGCGGGGCCATACGGATGGCGCCGTCCAGGCGGATCACGTCGCCGTTCAGCATCTCGTTCTCGACGATGTGCTGGACGAGGCGGGCGTACTCCTCCGGGCGGCCGAACCGCTTGGGGAAGGGGACGGAGGCGGCGAGGCTGTCCTGCACCTCCTGCGGCATGGTCAGCAGCATCGGCGTGCCGATCAGGCCGGGGGCGATGGTCATCACGCGGACGGCGCTGCGGGCGAGGTCGCGCGCCGCGCAGATGGTCAGCGCCACGATGCCGCCCTTCGACGAGGCGTAGGCCGCCTGCCCGATCTGCCCCTCGTAGGCGGCGACCGAGGCGGTGTTGACGATCACGCCGCGCTCGCCGCTGTCCAGCGGGTCGAGCTTCGCCATGTCGGCGGCGGCGAGGCGCAGGATGTTGAAGGTGCCGATCAGGTTCACCTCGATCACCCGGCGGAAGTTCTCCAGCGGCATCGCGCCCTCGCGGCCGACGATGCGCTGCGCGGGCGCGATGCCGGCGCAGTTGACGGCGATGCGGGCCGCACCGTGCGCGGCGCGGGCCTGCTCGAAGGCGCGCTCGGCCGAGGCGGAGTCGGTGACGTCGCAGACCATGCCGAGACCGCCGATCTCGTGCGCGACCTTGAGCACCGCGTCCTCGTTGACGTCGAGCACGGTGACCTTGGCGCCCTGCTGGGCGAGGTGGCGCGCCGTCGCGGCGCCCATGCCGGAGCCGCCGCCGGTGACGATGGCCGAAAGTCCCTGGATCTGCATGCGCTGTCCCTCCCGATTATCAGGTTTGTCGCTCTATGTAGCAGGGCGGCGCGGCGGGCGGAACCCGGCAGAGGGGGGCAGCGACACCCCGTCGCTTGCGCTCGCCGCCGGATGGGTTCCATCATCGCCGGCTCGGGCACGGGCGAAGCGGGGTGGGGCGATGCGGAGACTGTGGGTGGCGGCGCTGCTGGCCGGAGCCGTGCCGGCCGCCGCGGCCGGGGCGGAGCGCGAATGGTCGCTGCGCACGAAAAGCGCCGACATCGGCGCGGCGCTGGAGCGCGAGGGCAACCGCGAATCGCTGGTGCTGAGCGTGCACCCGCTTGACGGCGTGCGGATCGAGCCGCCGATGGTGCGGGTGGACGCCCCGGCGCTGGTGCGTCCGCACATCGCGGTGAAGTTCCCGACCACCGTGCGCGCCGAGGGCAAGGGCCGCGCCGGCACTGTGCGCGCCGCGCTGCCGCTGGAGGGGCCGGGGAGGGTGCGCTTCGGCGACGCCGACCGCAACGACGGCGCGCTGCGCATCGAGTACCGGTACTGCACCGCCAAGGCGGACTGCGCGGTGGAGACGGTGGACATCGCGCTGAAGGCGGGGCCGTAGCGCGCTTGCCCTCACCCTGCCAGCAGGTCCTGAAACTCCGGGTGCTTGCGGATATACCCCGCGATGAACGGGCACTCCGCCACCACCGGCAGCCCGCGCGCGCGGGCGAGGCCGAGCGCGCCCTTCGCCAGGCGTGAGCCGACGCCGCGGCCGGACAGGCTGTCCGGCACCTCGGTGTGGGTGAAGACCAGTTGCCCGTCGCGCACGCGGTACTCGGCGAACGCGACGGCGCCGTCCTCGGCCAGCTCGAAGCGGCTGGCGGCGGCGTTGTCGGTGACCGCTCCGCTCACCGGTGCGGCACCGTCTTGTCTTCGGGTTCGACTTTCGCGTCGTCGGGCGAGCCGCGGCCGCTGTGCGGCTCGTCGGCCAGCGCGCGGTTGAACTGCATCGCCTTCTCGATCCCGTCGAACCAGAAGATCCGGCCCTCGTTGACGAAATCCTCGCCCTCGACGAAGCCGATGTCGCGGGCCACGTCCCGGCCCATCGGCTCGGGCACGTTGATCGGCCACTGGAAACGTGAGTCGGCCATGGCGCTCCTCCCGGTCTGCCTCAGGATGCTCAACCGGAGCGGAGCGCCGGTGTTCCCTCATATCAAAGGCGCCTGATGGCTTCCATCAGGCGCCTTTGATCCAACCCGGCAGCACATTGCGCAGAAATGTGCGAGAGGCTGATGCGGCCGGCGCCTTAAGGCGCCGGCCGCATCAGCCGCCGCTCTTCAGCGACGCGAGACGCTGGCGCACGGTCTCACGGTCGGGGTCCTTCGGGTCCATCTGCGCCAGCAGGCGGTTCCACAGCTCGGCCGCCTCGTCGCGCCGGTTGGCCTGCGCGGCGTCGAGGCCGAGCAGCCACAGCGCCTCCTTGTTGGCCGCGTCGAGCGCCAGCACCTCGCGCAGCGCCGCCACCGCGTCGGCCGGCAGCGGCCCGTCCTCGGGCGCGCGGCCGAGCAGCGCGTCGGCGTAGGCGATGCGCACCTCCACCCGCGTCGGCGCGCGGTCGAGCGCCTGCTTGGCGGCCTCGATCGCCTTGTCGTGCTCGGCCAGCACGGAGTAGGAGCGCGCCAGCTTCAGCCAGCCGTCCACGTCCGCCGGGTTGGCGCGCATCTTGGCGTCGAGCTGCTCCACCATCTGGCGGATCTGCCGGTCCTGGTCGGCGTCGCCGCCCTGCTGACCGCCGGCCGTCGGGTGGTTCTGCGGCGGCGCCGGCTTCGGCATGACGCTGGCGACGTCGAGCTTCAGGGCGGTCGCCGCCTCCTTGATGCGGGCCTGCACCACCGGCAGCCACGGCGCATCGGCCGGGGTGTCGGCGACCAGCGCCACCCAGCCGTCCAGCGCGCCCTTGGCGTCGCCGGCCTGCAGCCGGGACAGCGCCAGGAAGAAGCGGGCGCGGGAGTCCTTCGGGTCCTTGTCCAGCATCGCCTGGAAGACGCGCAGCGACTCCTCGGTCACCGTGCCGCCGTTGGCGGCGGTGGACATCTCGGCGTAGGCCGACTTGGCCTCCAGGCTGTCCGGCTGCAGGTCGGATGCCCGCTTCAGCGCTTCCGCCGCCTGATCGAAGCGGCCGATCCGGCCGTAGGTCTGGCCCATCAGGGTCCAGGCCCGGGCGTCGTTGGGGTTGTCCTCCAGGTGCTTCTTGAGCTTCTGCACCGCCTCCATCACCGGGGCGGGCGGGCCGCCGTCCATCTGGCGCTCCTCGGCGGCGAGGTCGCGGGACGCCAGCGGCTGCGCCGGCAGGTCCGGCCGGCCGAGCGGCAGGTAGATCACCAGCGCGCCCAGCGGGATCGCCACCGCCAGCAGCGCCGCCACCGTCCTGGTGCGGTTCGCCTGGCCGGCGCCCGCGGCGCCCGCCTTGGCTTCGTCGGCCAGCGCCAGCATGCGCCGCGCGATCTCGGCCTTGGCGGCCTCCATCTGCGCGTCGGTGATCAGGCCGCGGCCGCGGTCGCGCTCAAGCTCGGACAGCTGGTCGCGGTAGACCTCCAGGTCATAGGCGCCGCGCGACGGGCTGGCGGCCTCGGCCTTCGGGGCCTTCAGCAGCGGCGGCACGATGATCAGCAGCACGACGGCCGTCAGCGCCGCCGCGAGTATCCAGAACAGCATCAGATCCCGTCCTTGCGCAGAAGCGCGTCGAGGCGCCGGCGCTCGTCCTCGGTCAATGGCGCGGTGTCGCCGGCCGCACCGCCGGCGGCGCGCCGGTTGCGCAGGTAGGCCGCGGTGCCCAGCGCGCCGAACGCCAGAATGACGAACGGCCCGGCCCAAAGCAGCAGCGTCGTCGCCTTGAACGGCGGCTTCAGCAGCACGTAGTCGCCGTAGCGGTCGGTGACGTACTGCAGCACCTGCTCGTTCGTCTCACCCTTCTTGATGCGCTCGCGCACGATGATGCGCAGGTCGCGGGCGAGTTCGGCGTTGGAGTCGTCGATCGACTGGTTCTGGCAGACGAGGCAGCGCAGCTCCTTGCTGACCTCGCGCGCCCGCTCCTCCTGCCGGGGGTCGGGCAGAATCTCGTCGGGGTTCACCGCGAGGGCCGGTCCGGTCAGTCCCGCCCCCAGCCCCGCCGCCAGCACGGCGGCCAGAATCAGGCGCTTCACCATGGGAGTTCTCACTTGGACAACTCCTTGATCAGGGGCGCCATCTCGGTGCGCCAGACGTCCTCGGTGATCGGGCCGACCTGCTTGTAGCGGATCACGCCCGCCTTATCGATGATGTAGCTCTCCGGCACGCCGTAGACGCCCCAGTCGATGGCGGCGCGGCCGTCGCGGTCGGCGCCGATCACCCCGTACGGGTCGCCGAGCTGGCGCAGCCAGGTCTGGGCGTCCTCCGGCTTGTCCTTGTAGTTCACGCCGACGATGGTCACCGCCTTGGTGCGCGACAGCTCCATGAGCAGCGGGTGCTCGACCCGGCAGGGCACGCACCACGAGGCGAAGAAGTTCACCAGCGTGACCTTGCCCTCGAAGGTCGCGTTCGACACCGTGCCGTCGTTGCCGCGCAGGCCGGCCACCGAGAAGGCCGGCGACGGCTTGCCGATCATCGGCGAGGGCACCAGCTTCGGGTCGCGGTTGAAGCCGACGAAGAAGAAGGCGGCCACCACGGCAAGCACGAGCAGCGGCAGGATGTAGATCAGGCGGCGCATGGTTTCTTGTTTCCGTTTCTTATTCGGCCGGCTGCATGGCCGGGCCGCCCTTGCGGCGGCGCTCGGGTGCCCCGATGCGGAAGCGGCGGTCGGACAGCGAGACCAGCCCGCCGAACACCAGGCCCAGGGCGCCGATCCAGATCCACGGCAGCAGCGGGTGGTGGTAGATGCGCACCACCCACAGGCCCTGCGCGTCCGGGTCGCCGAGCGCCACGTAGAGGTCGGCGAAGGCCGTGGTGTGGATCGCCGTCTCCGACGTGGTCTGGCGCGACACCGGGTAGGAGCGGCGCTCCGGCTCCAGCGTGGCGATGACCTTGCCGTCCTTGGTGACGCGGAAGGTGCCGACCTCGGCCCGGTAGTTCTCGCCGAAGCCGGGGCGGACGTTCTCGAAGTGCAGCGTGTAGCCGGCCACCGTCGCGGTGTCGCCGGGCTTCATGCCCTTGATCAGCTCGGCGTTCCACGACGAGGTCGCGGTCATGCCCATGATGCCGATCCCCAGGAAGGCGTGCGCGATGGTCATGCCCCAGGCGCTGCGCGGCAGGTTGGCGGCGCGGCTCCAACTCTCGCCGGCCGGGACGCGGAACAGGCGGATGCGCTCGGCGAACTCGGTCAGCGCGCTGACCAGGGCCCAGGCGCCCATGGCGATGCCGACCAGCGCCATCACCGGCCCACCCATCGCCCACACGGTGCCGAGCACCGCCAGCGCGGTCACCACCAGCGCCACCCACAGCCGGCCCATCACGCCCGGCAGGTCGCCGCGCTTCCAGGCCAGGAACGGGCCAACGCCCATGGCGGCGACCAGCGGGATCATCAGCGGCACGAAGGTCGAATTGAAGAACGGCGCGCCCACCGACACCTTGCCGAGGTTCAGCACGTCGAGGAACAGCGGGTACAGCGTGCCGATGAACACCGTGGCCGTCGCCGTGGACAGCAGCAGGTTGTTCAGCACCAGCGAGCCCTCGCGGCTGATCGGCCGGAACACGCCGCCGGCCTTCAGCGTCGGCGCCCGGAAGCTGTACAGCAGCAGCGAGCCGCCGGTGGCCAGCGCCAGCAGCACCAGGATGAACACGCCGCGCGCCGGATCGACCGCGAAGGCGTGCACCGAGGTGAGGATGCCCGAGCGCACCAGGAAGGTGCCCATCAGCGACAGCGAGAAGGTGATGATCGCCAGCAGGATGGTCCAGGTCTTCAGCGCGTCGCGCTTCTCCACCACGATGGCGGAGTGCAGCAGCGCGGTGCCGGCCAGCCACGGCATGAACGAGGCGTTCTCCACCGGGTCCCAGTACCACCAGCCGCCCCAGCCCAGCTCGTAGTAGGCCCACCAGGAGCCCAGCGCGATGCCGGCGGTCAGGCAGATCCAGGCGGCCAGCGTCCACGGGCGCACCCAGCGCGCCCAGGCCGGATCGACCCGGCCCTCGATCAGCGCGGCGACCGCGAAGGAGAAGGCCATCGAGAAGCCGACGTAGCCCGCGTACAGGAACGGCGGGTGGAAGGCGAGGCCGGGGTCCTGCAGCAGCGGGTTGAGGTCGTGCCCGTCCAGCGGCGCCGGGACGACGCGGGTGAACGGGTTGGACGTGATCAGGATGAACAGCAGGAAGCCGACGGAGATGATCCCCTGCACCGCCAGCACGCGGGCCTGCAGGGTGGGGGGCAGGTTGCGGCCGAAGGTGGCGACGGCGGCGCCGAAGGCCGCCAGCATCACCACCCACAGCACCATCGAGCCCTCGTGGTTGCCCCACACGCCAGACACCTTGTAGAGCATCGGCTTCAGCGAGTGGCTGTTGTTGACCACGTTGAGCACGCTGAAATCGGACACCACGTGCGCCCAGGTCAGCGCCGCGTAGGCGACGCCGATCATCGCCACCTGGGCGAAGGCGGCGGGGCGGGCCACGTTCATCCAGGCCCGGTTGCCGGTGGCGGCCCCTACCATGGGCAGCGTGGACTGCACCAACGCCACGAACAGCGTCAGCACCAGCGCGTAATGGCCGAGTTCGGGAATCACCGAAACCTCACTGCTTCAGCGTCTTTGCGGTGTCCTTGAAGTGCTCGGCGCGCTTCAGCGCGTCGGTCACCTCAGGCGGCATGTACTTCTCGTCGTGCTTGGCCAGCACCTCGCGGGCGACGAAGACCCCGTCGGGGCGCAGCTTGCCCTCGGCCACCACGCCCTGGCCCTCGCGGAACAGGTCGGGCAGCTGGCCGCGGTAGGCCACCGGCACCACGGAGACGCCGTCGGTCACGCGGAACTCCACCGACACGCCGTCGGGCAGGCGCTTGACGGTGCCTTCCTCGACCAGCCCGCCGAGGCGGAAGCTGCGGTCCTTCACCTCGGCGACCTTGGTCTGCAGGTCGGACGGGCTGAAGAAGAACACCAGGTTGTCCTGGAACGCGGTCAGCGTCAGGGCGGTCGCCGTGCCGAGCCCGAGCAGGGCCAGCAGCAGCATGTACAGGCGGCGTTTCTTGCGAGTCATCCTTCACCCATCTCCGCCGCCGCGCCGTCATGGCCGGCGGCCTCTCGGCGGGAGCGGCGGCGGGTCGGCCGGCTCCCTTCCAGCGCTTTCAGCGTCGCCTCGCGCTCCCGCAGGCCGCGCAGCGAGGCCACCAGGAGGCCGACCATCACCAGCGCCGCCAGTGCGTAGGCGGGCCAGACATACGCGGCGTAGCCGCCCATCGCGAAGAACTCGGTCATGGCGCTCAACTGGTCGTGTCCGTTCGGCGGTTCAGATCATACCCACTGCATACGGCACAATTGGGGCCGCATGCTTTGATCGAAAACAAACAGGTCCCGTCAGCCGCGCGCCTCGGAGAAGCGCAGCGTCTGCACCTTGCGGCCGATGATCTCGGCCTTGACGCGCAGCAGCACGACGGTGACGAAGTACAGCGTGAAGGCCAGCGCCATCACCAGCAGCGGCCACAGCATCGGCCCGGCGATCGCCGGCCCGCCCATCTTGATGACGCT
>NZ_JBOZRT010000025.1:0-2964 GCF_050789165.1 Azospirillum sp. | reverse complement strand
TGGCGTCGCCGCCCGCGCGCAGGTTGCGCTGCACCGCCAGCCCATCCTCGTCCGGCAGGCCGAGGTCGAGCAGCACCGCGTCGTAGCGGGTCATTGCCAGCGCCGCCCGCGCGTCCACGCCGGTGGTGGCGACATCCACGGCGTACCCCTCGCGGCGCAGGTTGCCCTGGATCAGGGAGGACAGTTCCTCGTCGTCCTCGACGATCAGCAGGCGCATCGCGGCCCTCCCAGACTCTCGAACGTGGTCGTATCAAGTTTGCCGGCGGCGGGGAAGGAAACCGTCAGGATTCCTGCAGACTGGCCTGGAAGCGGGCCAGGGCTTCGCGCAGCCGCCCGGCATCGCCGTCGATGCTGCGCGCCAGCGATTCGATGCGCTCCGACGCGGCTCCGGTTTCGGTCGCTGACAGGTTGACCGCGACGATGTCGGACGACACCGAGGCGATGCTCCGGGCGGTGCCCTGGACGCGGCTGCCGATGACGGTGGAGATGTCCTGCTGGACCCGCGCGGCGTCGGCCATGTCGCGGGCGATACCGTCGAACTCTCGGATGGTGGCGCCGATCCGCTGGACCGCGGCCACCGCGTCGGCGGTCGCCGTCTGGATGGTGCCCACCTGGGCCGCGATGTCCTCGGTGGCCTTGGCGGTCTGGTTGGCCAGCGTCTTGACCTCCGACGCCACCACGACGAATCCCTTGCCCGCCACGCCGGCGCGGGCCGCCTCGATGGTGGGGTTGAGCGCCAGCAGGTTGGTCTGGCCGGCGATGTCGTTGATCAGGCGGATCACGTCACCGATCCGGCCGGCGGCGTTCGCCAGCCCTTCGATGGTGGCGTTGGTCTGCTCCGCCTGCTGCACCGCTCCGGCGGCGATCCGGGTGGAGTGCTCGATCTTGCCGCCGACGGCCTCGATCCGCCGGGCGAGCGCGCCGGTCTGCCTGGCGACCTCGGCGATCTCCTTCGCCACCGTGGCCGACAGCCGGTCGGCGCCGGCGCTGCGCCGGGCGGTGTCGGCGGCGGCCTGCGACATGGCGGCGGCGGTGCCCTGAAGCTGCTCCGCCGAACCGGACAGCGTGCCGACTGGAGTTGCCCCGGCTCGGATGCTGCTGGCGAATTGCGTGGAGCACGTTGGGCGGAGCTGGGGTTGAAGGTTTGGCTCGAGAACGCGGCACTTTCGGAGGCCAGCCATGTCACTCCGTCCAACCCCATGCGGCGATGTTCCAGCCTCGACAGCGAGTGTTGCACGCGCCGCCTTCCCGCACGGAACCGTCTGCCTTCGGCTGCGTGACGCCCTTGGCACCATCTTCGCGGATGCCCAGTTCGCGCGGCTTTTCGCCAGCCGTGGGCAGCCCGCCGCGTGTCCGTGGCGCTTGGCCTTGGTGACCCTGCTGCAGTTTGCCGAGAACCTGTCGGATCGCCGCGCCGCGGAGGCCGTGCGTGGCCGGATCGACTGGAAGTACCTGCTCGGGTTGGAACTGACCGACCCGGGCTTCGACGCCTCGGTGCTGAGCGAGTTCCGCAGCCGGCTGGTTGCCGGCGGGGCCGAAGAGCAATTGCTTGAGACGCTCTTGGCGTTCTGTCGTGAGCGGAAGCTGCTTGGGGCCCGAGGCCGACAGCGCACCGACTCCACTCACGTCCTCGGAGCGGTACGTGCCTTGAACCGTCTGGAGTGCGCCATCGAGACGCTGCGAGCCGCCCTGAATGTACTCGCGAGCGCCGCGCCGAATTGGCTGCGGGCTCACGCCGAGGCAACCTGGGTGGAACGCTATGCCAAGCGCGCTGAGGAGGATCGCATCCCTCAAGCGGAGGCCAAGCGGCGTGCTTATGCCGAGCAGATCGGTCGCGATGGCCACCATCTGCTCGTAGCCATCACCGCTCCGGAGGCTCCAGCATGGCTGCGCACCATCCCCGCCGTCGAACTCCTGCGCCAAGTCTGGGTTCAGAACTTCTACTGTGTTTCTCCTGCTGGTCCTCCTGAGCCGGGATCGTCCAATCCGGCTGAGGCCGTAGTGCGGTGGCGAACCGACGCTGAGGGCTTTCCTCCCTCGCTTCTGATGGTCGCCTCGCCCTATGACGCGGAGGTGCACTACGCCAAGAAGCGGACGACGACCTGGATCGGATACAAGGTTCACCTGACCGAAAGCTGCGAGGACGATCGGCCGCATCTGATTACGCACGTGGAAACTACGCCGGCGCCGGTGGTTGACCGTGATGTTCTGGGACACGTTCATGCGGTGCTTGCCGCCAGGGCGCTGCTGCCCGGCACCCATCTGGTTGACAGCGGTTACATGGGGGCCGAGCAGCTCGTGACCAGCCGCCGAGTCTATGGGGTGACGCTGTGCGGACCGACCCTCAAGGACCAGCAGTGGCAGGCCCAGGACCCGCAGGGCTTCTGCGTACAGGACTTCCACCTCGACTGGGAGAACCAGGTCGCGACCTGTCCAGCCGGACACGTCAGTCGCGGCTGGTCGCCGGATATCAACCGGGGACGACCGGTGATGAAGGTCCGTTTCTCAACGACCGACTGCCAGCCCTGCCCATTGAAGTCGCGCTGCACACGCTCAACTCGGCGCCTTCTCACGCTACGCCGGCGCGATGAGTACGACGCCCTCACCGCGGCCCGTGCATGGGAAGCAGAGGAGGGCTTCGCGATAGAATACCAGCGCCGCGCCGGAATAGAGGGCACAATCTCAGCGGGCGTGCGCGCCTTCCATCTCCGTCGCACACGCTACATCGGACTGGCAAAGACGCATCTTCAGCATGTCCTAACCGCCGCGGCAATGAACTTGGTTCGCCTCGCGGCGTGGTTGGCTGGCACACCACTCGCACGCACACGTCAATCCACTTTCGCCCGGTGTGACTAAGCGTGGAATAAGGGGCTTTTCCAAGTTTTGTGTGGATCACCGAGGCGTGTTTCGCTTCTCGAGGTTCGCGTCAGGCGTGACCGAGGACCCGACCGCGCAGCAGGTCGA
>NZ_JBOZRT010000024.1:0-30603 GCF_050789165.1 Azospirillum sp. | reverse complement strand
CCCGCTGCGCGCGGCCGAGCGGCGTGCGCTGGATGATCTGCGTGAAGCCGTACATCAGCGCGAAGGTCAGCAGGATGATGAAGATCTGCAGGTAGCTCAGCGAGACGATAAAGCCGTCGGCGCGCTCGATGAGCTGCAGGCCGCCGGTGACCACCGGCTGGATCGGCTTGACGCGGGCACCCTGGACCAGCTGCACGTAGTTCTGCAGGAAGATCGAGACGCCGATGGCCGAGATCAGCGGCGCCAGACGCGGCGAGTGCCGCAGGGGCCGGTAGGCGATGCGCTCGATGGTCCAGCCGTAGACGCTGGTGAAGACCATCGCCAGGATCAGCACGATGAACAGCTGCAGCGGCACCCAGGTGACGCCCGCGGTGCCGAGGATCAGAAAGCTGATGACCGAGATGAAGGCGCCGATCATGTACACTTCGCCGTGGGCGAAGTTGATCATGCCGATGATGCCGTAGACCATCGTGTAGCCGATCGCGATGAGGCCGTAGATCGCCCCCAGCGTCAGCCCGTTGATCAGCTGTTGAAGGAAATATTCCATAAGGACGCGCTCCGGAAACGGCGATGCCGGGGGTACGACGGCGGGGCGCGCCGCGGCGAATGGTGCACGCCGCGGCGGTTCGCGGGGGGACGCTGAAATCCCCGCCGTCGCAACTCGGAATTCGCGCTAGGCGGTCAGTGGCGGCGGTGCAGGCGGTGGCGGGCCAGCCGGTCGGCGACCACGCTGGTCGGCAGATCCTCGGCGTCGGCCTGCACGAAGATCTCGCTCAGCGTGCCGGCTATGCCGTCGATGTGCTGGCGCAAGCGATCACCGTCGCGGGCGATGCCGCTGCGCTCGTAGGCCACGTCGATCAGGCCGCCGGCGTTGATCACGTAGTCCGGCGCGTAGAGGATGCCGCGCTTGCGCAGCGCCTCGCCGTGCCGCTCGGCGTCGAGCTGGTTGTTGGCCGCCCCGGCGACCACCGCGGCGCGCAGCCGCTTCACCGTGTCGTCGTTCAGCACCGCGCCGAGCGCGCACGGCGCGAAGACGTCGACGTCCTGGTCGAACACCGCGTCCACCGCGACCGCCTCGGCGCCCAGCTCGTCGGCCAGGGCCTGCGCCCGTTCGGCGTGCAGGTCGGCGAGGACCAGCTCCGCCCCGGCGCCGTGCAGCAGCCGGGCGAGGTGGGTGCCGACGCTGCCGGTGCCCTGGATCGCCACCCGCACGCCGTCCAGGTCGTAGCGGCCCAGGCGGTGGCGCACCGCCGCCTTCAGCCCGACGAAGACGCCGTAGGCGGTGGAGGGCGATGGGTCGCCGCTGCGCGTACCGCCGCCGAGCGCCGGCTTGTCGCTCACCCCGGCGACGTGCGCCGTCTCGGCGGCGATCACCTTCATGTCGGCGACGCAGGTGCCGCTGTCCTCGGCGACGATGTAGCCGCCGTCGAGGCTGTTCACGAAGCGGCCCATGGCGCGCAGCAGCGCCTCGCTCTTCTCCGTGCGCGGGTCGCCGATGATGACGGACTTGCCGCCGCCCAGCTCCAGCCCCGCCATGACCGCCTTGTAGGTCATGCCGCGCGACAGGCGCAGCACGTCGCGCACCGCCTGCTCGGCGCTGGCGTACGGCCACATGCGGCAGCCGCCGAGCGCGGGCCCCCGGCGTGTGTCGTGGATGGCGATGATCGCCTTCAGATCGGTATCGGGATCGGTGCAGAAGACGACCCGCTCGTGGCCGTCGAAGTCGGCATGGTTGAACACGCTTATGATCCTCCCGTTGACGGCACGGCTGTCCCGTGTCCGCCGGCCGGCGTCTCGGCCGGTTTTCATCTTTTTATCGTGTGCGCGGAGCCGGGCCGGGTGTCTTGGGCACCCGGCCCGGACCGTTTCGTCTCGCGCGAAGACGCGCCAGCCCTCCCTGAAACCTGGGCCGTTACTTTGCTTGTCGGCGACGTTTACGCCTGTTTGTTGGGCGATGCCAATAATCCGCAGCACCATTCATTGGCAACATCTCTTTTGGCGGCGGAGAAAAAAGCAACAAGCGTTCCGGATTTCACGAAACCGTGTTGCGAAATTCCCCGCCTCCGGCCGAAGCGCGACAGTTTTTTGCGCGCTCAGAGGACGAAGCCCTGCGGGTCGGCGTAGGGCGTACCGAGCGCGTCGGCCACCGCCGGGTGGGTGATCTTCCCGGCGTGGACGTTCAGGCCGGCCAGCAGGTGCGGATCCTCCGCCAGCGCGCGCTTCCAGCCCTTGTTGGCGAGCGCCAGGGCAAAGGGCAGCGTGGCGTGGTTCAGCGCCTCGGTCGAGGTGCGGGCCACCGCGCCGGGCATGTTGGCGACGCAGTAGTGCACCACGCCGTCCACCACGTAGGTCGGGTCGGAGTGGGTGGTGGCGTGGCTGGTCTCGAAGCAGCCGCCCTGGTCGATGGACACGTCCACCAGCACCGAGCCGCGGCGCATGCGGGAGAGCTGCTCGCGCTTCACCAGCTTCGGCGCCGCGGCGCCCACCACCAGCACCGCGCCGACCACGAGGTCGGCATCGACGATCAGCCGGTCCAGCGTGTCGGCGGAGGCGAAGGCGGTCTTCAGCTGCGGCCCGAACAGGTCGTCGAGCTGCGCCAGACGGGCGACCGAGCGGTCGGCGATGGTCACGTCGGCGCCCAGGCCCATGGCCATGCGGGCCGCGTTGGCGCCGACGACGCCGCCGCCGATCACCAGCACCTTGCCCGGCAGCACGCCCGGCACGCCGCCCAGCAGCACGCCCGAGCCGCCGGCGCTCTTCTGCAAGGCAACCGCGCCGACCTGGATGGCCATGCGCCCGGCGATCTCCGACATCGGCGCCAGCAGCGGCAGCCGGCCGTTGCGGTCGGTGACCGTCTCGTAGGCGACGGCGGTGCAGCCGCTCTGTTGCAGCAGCTTGGCCTGCTCGGGATCGGGGGCGAGGTGCAGGTAGGTGAACAGCACTTGGCCCTGGCGCAGCATGCGGCACTCGTCGGGCTGCGGTTCCTTGACCTTGACGATCATGTCCGCCGCGGCGAAGACCTCCTGCGCGGTCGCGGCGATCTCGGCGCCGGCCCGGCGGTAGTCGTCGTCGGAGAAACCGATCTCCGCGCCGGCGCCGGCCTGGACGAGAACCTGCTGCCCCTCCCCCGTCAACTCGCGGACGGAGGCCGGCGTCAGGCCGACGCGGTATTCGTGATTCTTGATTTCCTTCGGAACACCGACCCGCATCGCCGCCTATCCCCTGCTTTATTTGTTTCGTGTGGCCAACCATCTGGCCCCACCACTATAAGGCCGGAGGCAGTCGATAATCCTTGCGAAGCGCTGCATGATTCTGTCGAAATGCAGGTATGCATTCGCATGTTCCGCCGCCCTTTCGAATGTCATTGCATGCGCACGCTGGACCCGCTCGACCACAAGATCATCCGCCTGCTGCGCAAGGACGGCCGCATGAGCAACGCCAAGCTCGCGGCGGAGGTCGGGCTGTCCCCCTCCGCCTGCCTGCGGCGGCTGCACATGCTGGAGCATTCCGGCGTGATCCGCGGCTACACCGCCATCGTCGATGACCTGGACCATGAGCGCAGCGTCACCGTGATCGTGCAGATCACGCTGGAGCGGCAGACCGACGACTACCTGCGCCGCTTCGACGCCGCGGTGCGCAAGTGCCCGGACGTGCGCGAGTGCTACCTGCTGTCCGGCAGCTCCGACTACCTGCTGCGGGTGGTGGCGCACGACGCGGGCGACTTCGACCGCATCTACAAGGATCAGCTGTCCCGCCTGCCCGGCGTGGTGCGCATCCAGTCCAGCTTCGCGATCCGCAGCGTGGTGCGCCCCGGCGCCGTGCTCGTGGCGGCCGAGCCGTCCGCGTGATAAGGCCGCAGGTCCCCGTCCCCGGCAACTTGTCGCACGCCACGGCTCCTCTGGTCGTACCATAAAGGCGTCGGGCCACCGTCGTGGTCCCCACGCTTTGGAAGACTGGGCATGCCGATCCGACCGGAATTGCTGAAGGAGCTGGAGGAGCGCCGAATCCGGGCGATGCGCTCCGCCGGCGAGGACAAGGTGGCGCAGCGCCACGCCAAGGGGATGCTGACGGCGCGCGAGCGGCTGGACCGCCTGTTCACGCCCGGTACCTTCCAGGAGTTCGGCCTGCACGTCCGGCACGCCACCCGCCACTTCGGCATGGAGGGCAAGGAGCTTCCGGGCGACGGCGTGGTCGCCGGCACCGGCTTCGTCGACGGCCGGCCGGTGGCCGCGTTCAGCCAGGACTTCCTGGTGTCCGGCGGCTCGCTGGGCCGCATGCACGCGCAGAAGATCTGCGACGTGATGGACCACGCCGCCCGCGCCGGCGTGCCGCTGGTGGGCTTCAACGATTCCGGCGGCGCGCGCATCCAGGAGGGGGTGGAGAGCCTGTCCGGATATGGTCAGGTCTTCAACCGCAACGTCCTGCTGTCCGGCGTCGTGCCCCAGGTGGCGGTGATCTGCGGCACCTGCGCCGGCGGAGCGGCCTACAGCCCGGCGCTGATGGATTTCCTGATCATGACCCGGCGCGGCGCCAGCATGTTCATCTGCGGCCCGCAGGTGATCAAGGCGGCCACCGGCCAGGACACCACCATGGAGGAGATCGGCAGCGCCGAGGCGCACGCCGCCGTCTCCGGCAACATCCACTTCGTGGCGGAGGACGACGACCACGCGCTGGCGCTGGTGCACGAGCTGCTGTCCTACCTGCCCGCCAACAACATGCAGGATCCGCCGCATCACCTGGACCCGGACATCGTGCTGGAGGACGACCTGGGGCTGGAGGAGCTGCTGCCCGACTCGGCGCGCGCCGCCTTCGACGTGCGCCGGGTGATCGAGCGGCTGGTCGACGGCGGCCGCTTCCTGGAGGTGCAGGCGCTGTTCGCCGGCAACATCGTGGTCGGCTTCGCGCGCGTGCACGGCATCGTGCTGGGCATCGTCGCCAACCAGCCGATGGTGAAGGCGGGCGCGCTGGACATCGACGCGGCCGACAAGGCGGCGCGCTTCATCCGCGTCTGCAACGCCTTCTCGATCCCGCTGCTGACGCTGGTGGACGTGCCCGGCTTCCTGCCCGGCGTGTTCCAGGAGCAGCACGGCATCATCCGCCACGGCGCCAAGATGCTGTTCGCCTACGGCGCGGCCACCGTGCCGAAGATCACCGTCATCATGCGCAAGGCCTACGGCGGCGCCTTCCTCGCCATGTGCTCGCGCGACATGGGGGCCGACCTCGTGCTGGCGTGGCCGACCGCGGAGATCGCGGTGATGGGCGCCGAGGGCGCGGTGAACATCCTGCACCGCAGCGAACTGGAGCAGGCCGAGGACCGCGCCGCCCGCGCGGCCGAGTTGGCGCAGGCCTACCGGCAGGAGTTCGCCTCGCCCTACCAGTCGGCCGGGCGGCTGTTCGTGCACGACGTGATCGAGCCGCGGCGCACCCGCGCGGCGGTGTCGCTGGCCTTGCGCACGCTGCTCTCCAAGCGCGAGACGCGGCCGCCCAAGAAGCACGGCAACATCCCGCTGTAACCGCCATGCAGCACATCCTCTTCATACTCGGCGGCCTGACCGTGGTGATGGGCGTCCTGACGCTGCTGTGGGGCGTCATGGCGCTGGTTGGCCGCGCCTTCGCCGCCCGCACGCCCGTCCCCCAGGTGTCGGCACCGGCACCGGCACCCATGCCGGAGTCCGCTCCGGCCGGCGTGCCGCCGCACCACCTCGCCGCCATCGCCGCGGCGGTCGCGGTGATGACCGACGGCCGCGGCCGGGTGGTGCGCGTCACCGCCGCCCCGCATCAATCCGCCGCCTGGGCGCAGCACGGCCGCGCCGAGCTGTTCGCCTCTCACCGCGTGCGCACGAACTGGAAAGGACCCGAGGTCCGGTCATGAGACGTTTCCGCATCACCGTCGAAGGCGTCGCCTACGAGGTCAGCGTCGAGGAGCTGGACGCCCCCGCCGCGCACCCCGCGCCCTCCCCCTCCTCCTACCCCGTCGCCTCCGCCGCGCCGGTCACCGGCACGCACGTCCCGCCGCCGCCCGCCCCGCGGGTCGAGGCGCGCGCCGCCGCCCCCGGCGACGTGGTCAGCCCGCTGGCCGGTGTCGTCGTCTCGGTCGCCGTGACCGTCGGCACCCGGGTCGAGGCCGGGCAGCCGCTTCTGGTGCTGGAGGCCATGAAGATGCAGACCTCGGTCGCCGCCCCGCGCGCGGCCACCGTGGCCGCCGTCGCGGTGGCCGCCGGCGCCTCGGTGCAGGAAGGCCAAGTTCTGATGACGCTGAGCTGAGGCCCGCCCGTGACCGCGCTTTCCGAGCTGCTGGCGCTGACCGCCATTCCGCACCTGACCTGGAGCATGGTGGCGATGTGGGGCGTGGTGGCCGTGCTGATCTACCTCGCCGTCTGGCGGGACTTTGAGCCGCTGCTGCTGCTGCCGATCGCCTTCGGCGCGCTGCTCGCCAACCTGCCGACCGAGGGCGTGGTCAACCCGCCGACCGCCGAGGCCGCGGGCGGTCTCTATTATTACATCTCGCAGGGCGTGCACCTGGAGCTGTTCCCGCCGATCATCTTCCTGGGCGTCGGCGCGCTGACCGACTTCGGGCCGCTGATCGCCAACCCGCGCACGCTGCTGCTGGGCGGCGCGGCGCAGGCCGGGGTGCTGGTCACCTACCTGGGCGCGGTGGCGCTGGGCTTCTCGCCGCAGCAGGCGGCGTCCATCGGCATCATCGGCGGCGCCGACGGGCCGACCTCGATCTTCCTGACCAACAAGCTGGCGCCGGATCTGCTGGCCGCGGTGGCGGTGGCGGCCTACTCCTACATGGCGCTGGTGCCGCTGATCCAGCCGCCGATCATGCGCGCGCTGACCACCGCGGACGAGCGCCGCATCCGCATGCGGCGACTGCGCAGCGTGTCGCGGCTGGAGAAGGTGATCTTCGCGCTGGTGGTGACGGTCGCCTGCGTGCTGCTGGTGCCGGCGGTGTCGGCGCTGATCGGCATGCTGATGCTGGGCAACCTGCTGCGCGAGAGCGGCGTGACCGAGCGCCTGTCCAAGGCGGCGCAGAACGAGGTGATCAACGTCGTCACCATCTTCCTCGGCACCAGCGTCGGCATCACCATGACCGGCGAGCGCTTCCTGCAGGCGGAGACGCTGAAGATCCTGGCGCTCGGCGTCGTCGCCTTCGCGGTGTCGACGGCGGCCGGGGTGCTGATGGCGAAGCTGATGAACCTGCTCAGCCGCGAGAAGATCAACCCGCTGATCGGCTCGGCCGGTGTGTCGGCGGTGCCGATGGCGGCGCGGGTGTCGCAGGTGGAGGGGCAGAAGGCCGACCCGCACAACTTCCTGCTGATGCACGCCATGGGACCGAACGTCGCCGGCGTCATCGGCACGGCGGTGGCCGCGGGGTACTTCCTGGCGCTGCTGCGGTAGGCGGCGGCCGATTCCGCCCTTTGAAGGCACCTTCTTGACCGTCATCCCTGCAAAGGCGCTAAATTAACGTCCTGGACATCGCTCCAGATATTTTTTGGCCGTCATCCCCGCGAAGGCGGGGATCCATAACTCCCGAGGCAAGAGGCTGTGGAACGTATGGATCACCGCCTTCGCGGGGGTGACGGTTTGGGGCAGTGATTGGTCGCCGAAACCGGCCGCCAACCGCTAAACTGAGCGCCTATGCGCCTTCGAGGGGATGACGACGCGAGGCGGTGCATGAGCGCCGAGCCCCCGCCTGTTGCCAAACACGGCGCGTCTTGATAGGATGAAAGTCACAAAGGCCCGACGTGTGCCCACCGCCCGGGATGGTGTACTGAACAGTCCCCGCACACTGTTTCACGGTGTTCCAAACCATTCCACACGGAGCCCTTGTCCGGCTGAACGGAAGGCTCGGCGCACCCCGGGCCGTCATGCCCGGGCGGGATGATCGAGCGCGGAACCTAGTACGCCCGGCGGTACACCCACACGGACGCCGGCGGCAGGTTGCGGACGATCCAGGAGCGGCGGCGGCCGGTCAGGCGCAGGCGGCGGGCCAGCTCCGGGTTCAGCGGCGCGAAGGGGCCGTAGGTGAACTGCACGAACACGCCGCGCGGCGCCAGCACGCTGAACGCACCGGAGACGATGCGCGTCTGCGCCGCCAGCGGCATGGCGATCAGCGGCAGCCCCGACACCACCGCGTCGCAGCCCTCGAACCCGTGGGCGCGCGCCACCCGGCCGAGGTAGCGGGCGTCGGCGCGGGCGACCACGGTCTTCGGGAAGCCGCTCTCCAGCCGCGCCGCGAAGGCGGAATCGCGCTCGATCAGCAGCAGGTCCTCCGGCCGCGTCCCGGCGGCCAGCAGGGCGGCGGTGATCGGCCCGGTCCCCGGGCCCAGCTCGACGACTCGGCGCCCCGGCGCGGCCCCGGCCCCGGCGGCCATCGACCGGCACAGTTCCGCCCCGCTGGGGGTGACCGACGCCACCTCCAGCGGCGCGCGCATCCAGCGCGCCACGAACATCTTGCGGTCTTGCAGGGTAACGGTCGTCGAAGCGCTCAAGGATGTTCTCCGGTGAAGGAGCGGGCGGCCTCCCCGCCCCGTGCGCCGCATCATGACAGCCCTTGCGCCGGACGCAAGCACACATGACCGTACGCGTTGAAATGGCAGCCCCGCAAGACGGTCGCGCCGGCCGGGTGGGCCCGTCACTCGGCCGGCGCGTCCCGCGCCGCGTCCTTGCGGGTGCGCAGCAGCGACACGGCCACGCCGCCGGCCAGCAGGGCGAAGGTGACGGACAGCGAGATCGTCGGGTCCGGCTTGCCGTAGAGCTGCGTCCAGAAGATCTTGCCGCCGACGAAGACCAGCACGCCGGCCAGCGCGTATTTCAGATAGCGGAAACGGTGCACCATCGCCGCCAGCGCGAAGTACAGCGCGCGCAGGCCGAGGATCGCGAAGATGTTGCTGGTGTAGACGATGTACGGGTCGGTGGTGATGGCGAAGATCGCCGGCACGCTGTCCACCGCGAAGATCAGGTCGGCGGTCTCGACCAGCACCAGCGCCAGGAACAGCGGCGTCGCCCACCAGACCTGCCGGGCCGGGTCGGTCGGGCTCGGCGCCTTGACGAAGAAGCGGTTGCCGTGCAGCTCCGGCGTGACGTTCATCCGGCGGCTCAGGAAGCGCAGGACCGGGTTGCCGGCGATGTCGGGCGTGCTGTCGGCGACGATCAGCATCTTGATGCCGGTGACGATCAGGAAGGCGCCGAAGACGTAGAGGATCCACGAAAACTCGCTGACCAGCGCCGCGCCGAAGCCGATCATCAGGCCGCGCAGCACGATGACGCCGAGGATGCCCCAGAACAGCACCCGGTGCTGGTACAGCCGCGGCACGGCGAAGGTGGTGAAGATCAGCGAGATGACGAAGACATTGTCGAGGCTGAGGCTCTTCTCCACCAGGAAGCCGGTGAAATAGGCCAGCCCCGGCCCCTCGCCCATCGACCACCACACCCAGCCGCCGAAGGCCAGCGCCACGGTGATGTAGCCGGCGCTCAGCCACAGGCTTTCGGAAACCGGGATCTCGCGCTCCTTGCGGTGCAGGACGCCGAGGTCGAGCACCAGCAGAACCACCACGATCCCAAGGAACACCAGCCACGCCCACGCGGGCTTGTCGAGAAACGGCGCATACACTGCGTCCGTGAGCCACTCCATCGGAAACTCCACTCAAAGCGGGGTTTTGGATCCGACATCACGGCGTGCCGCAGAAGGCACGCCGCCAGAGGGGCCCGGATCCGGACACCCGGCCATGTGGGAGCGTCGGCGCATCGGCTCAAGTGGCGGAACGCCCATTTTTCTGGAATCCGCCGGGCTTACGGGAGATGATCGCCCGCGGCAGACGGCAGGACTCCATGATACGGGCGGTGCAGACCAGCGGGCGCATGTTCGTCCTCCTCCTGGGGGCGCTGTGCAGCCTGATCGTGGTGGCGGTCGTCGTCATCGCCAGCATCGCCGACCAGGACGAGGAGGTCGCCAAGGCGGAGCTGGCGACGCAGGCCATCGCCCAACTGCTCGAAGGACGGGCGGAGCACCGCATCAAGTCGGTCAACACCGTGCTCGCCCTGCTCCAGGAGCGCATCCAGGAGGAGGGGCTGGACCGCGTCGCCGCCTCGGAGGCGGAGTGGCGGCGCCTCAGCGATCTGGCGCGCTCGTTGCCCGACAACGCGTCGCTGTGGGTGCTCGACCGCGGCGGCGACCTGGTGATGACCTCGACGCAGTTTCCGGCGCCGCGCGGCTTCAACTACGCCGAGCGCGCCTACTACCGCCCGCACCGCGACGGGGGCGCGGAGTGGTTCCTCGGCCCCGCGGTGAAGGGCAAGCTCACCAACCGCTACGCCTACACCATCAGCCGCCGCATCGCCGCGGCGGACGGCGGCATGGCCGGCATCGTCCTCGCCGCCATGGAGTTCGACGACACCGCCGACATCCAGGGCGTCCTGGCGCCCTACCCCGACTCGCTGATCAGCTGGTACCGCGAGGACGGCACGCTGGTCTTCCGGCAGCCCATGCAGGACCGCTTCGTCGGCAGCAACATCGCCAACGGGCCGCTGTTCTCGCACTTCCGACGGACGCAGGCGCCGGTGGCGACCTCCCGCATCCTCTCCTCGGTGGACGGCATCGACCGCGTCGTCACCTACCGCCACGTCAGCAGCGTCGGGTTGCTGGTCGCCGCCGGGATCGGCATCGACGCGCTGATGGCCCCGGTGCGCGAGCGCGTCGTCGGGCGCGTCCTGCTCGGCGCCGCGGCCCTGCTCGCCATCGCCCTGTTCACCGTGCTGGCGGCCCGCGCCGTGCGGCGGGCGGAGGAGGCGAGCCGCGCCAAGTCGCTGTTCCTCGCCTCCATGAGCCACGAGATCCGCACCCCGATGAACGGCGTGCTGGGGTTCGCCGACATGCTGCTGGAGACCGACCTGACCGCGCAGCAGCGGCACTTCGCGCTGACCATCCGGGAATCGGCGCGTTCGCTGCTGACCATCATCAACGACATCCTCGACGTCTCGAAGCTCGAGGCCGGCAAGGTGACGCTGGCGCCCACCGTGTTCCCGCTGCGCGCGCTGCTCAAGGGCTGCGCCGAGGTGGTGCACCTCGCCGCGCAGGACAAGCGCATCGCCCTGAACGTCAGCATCGCCCCCGAGGTGCCCGACCGCATGCTGGGCGATCCCGACCGCATCCGGCAGATCCTGCTGAACCTGCTGTCCAACGCGGTGAAGTTCACCGACGTCGGCAGCGTCACCCTGACCGTCACCCGCGAGACGGCGGTGGGGCGGCCGGACGCCGTCCGCTTCACCGTCGCCGACACCGGCATCGGCATCGCCGAGGAGCAGCAGCGCGTGCTGTTCCGCAGCTTCGGCCAGATCGCCATCGGGCGCGGCGGCACCGGGCTGGGGCTGGCGATCAGCCAGCGGCTGGTCGGCCTGATGGGCGGCCGCATCGGTGTGCAGAGTTCGCCCGGCGTCGGCAGCATCTTCTGGGTCACGCTGCCGCTGCGCGAGGAGGCATCCCCCACCCCGGCCGACGCCGTCCCGCTGCCGCCCGCCGAACCGCCGCCGGCACGGCCGGCCGCGGCGCGGGCGCGGATCCTGGTGGTGGAGGACGTGCCGATGAACCGCGAGTTGGTGGTGCATCTCCTCACCAGCGCCGGCTACGCCGTGGATGTCGCCGAAGACGGCGTCGAGGCGGTCGCCGCGGCGCGGCGCATGGCGTACGACCTCGTGCTGATGGACTCGGTGATGCCGAACATGGACGGCATCGACGCGACGCGCGCCATCCGCGCGCTGCCGCCGCCGCACGGTACGATGCCGATCCTGGCGCTCAGCGCCAGCATCCTGCCGGACGATGTGCAGCGCTTCCTGGACGCCGGCATGAACGGGCACGTCGCCAAGCCGATCGACCGCGGCGTCCTGCTCGACGCCATCGACCGCAGTCTGCGCCAGCGGCAGGGCGCCGCGCCCGTCCGGCAGGGATAGCCGGCCGTGTCAGGCCGGGACGATCACCATCCACGTCACGCCGAAGCGATCGGCGACCATGCCGAAGCGCGGCGAGAAGAAGGTCTTGCCCAACGGCATCACCACCTTGCCGCCGTCGCCGAGCGCGGCGTACACGCGGTCGGCCTCCGCCTCGTCCTTGACGTTCAGCGTCAGCCCGAAACCATGGAAGCTGGAGGTGCCGGTGCCGCAGCCGTCCGACCCGAACAGCACGCTGTCGCCCACCAGGAACTCGGCGTGCATCACGTTGTCCTCGGCGCCCGGCGGAATGGCGCCCTCCGGGTGGGGCTCCGGCGAATCCTTGAAGCGCATCATCATGCGCACCTCGGCGCCGAGCGTGCGCCGGTAGAAGTCGAGCGCCTCCTCGCACCGCCCCTCGAAGAACAGATATGGCTGGACGTGCATGGTACCCCTCCCGTATCGTTGATCGCACTCGTTGATATCAACATATTATCCGTATGTCAAACGACGACGTTCCGTTCGAGACGACGCTGCTGGTCCGCGACACCTGCCTGTGCCTGCACGTGCAGCGCGCCGCGCGGGTGCTGGCGCGCACGTTCGACGAGGCGTTCCGCCCGCTCGGCCTGACCAACTGGCAGTTCTCGCTGATGATGGCGCTGAACCGGCCCGAGCCGCCGGGGATCGGCGCGGTCGCCCCGCTGCTCGGCATGGACCGCACCACGCTGACCGCCGCGGTGAAGCCCCTGCAGCGCCGCGGCTTAGTCGCCATCCTCAACAACCCCAAGGACAAGCGCGGCCGCCTGCTGTCCCTGACGCCGGAGGGCCGGGCGCTGCTGGCGCAGGCCGTACCGATCTGGACGCGGGTCCACGCCGGGATCGAGGGCAGCCTGCCCGAAGGGGGCAACGACCTGCGCGCCGGCCTCGTCACGGTGTCCAAGCCGCCGAAGGCGTAGGCTCACAGCGCGCGATAGGCGGCCCCGACCGCCACGCCCAGCACCAGCGCCAGCAGCGTGCGCTTGGTCGCCAGCATCACCAGCGCCGCCGCGGCGACGGCGATCCACGCGGCGGTGCCCTCCTGCAGCGCCGCAGGCACCACCAGCGCCACCAGCACCGAGCCGGACAGGTAGCGCAGGAACGTCTCCACCCGCCGCGACATCGGCACGTGCACCATCAGCCACAGCCCGCCGGCCCGCGTGGCGTAGGTCACCACCGCCATCCCGGCGATGGCGAGCAGGGCAATCTCAGCGTCCGGCATCGCGCAGCATCCCCGCCACCCCGCCGGCGACGCCGCCGGCCAGCACATGCCAGTGCGGCGGCAGCCACCAGAGCGCCGCCACCGCCGCCGCCGCGGCGACCAGCCAGGGCAGGTCGTCGCGGCTGTCGCGCCGCATCTCCACCAGGATGCAGGCGAAGAAGGTGACGAAGATCAGGTCGAGCCCGAAGGCCCTCAGCGCCGCCGCCGACAGCGTCGCCAGCATCGCCCCCGCCGCAGTCCCGGCGGCCCACGCCGCCCACATGACGAGGCCGCTGCCGATCAGGTAGCCGGCGTCGCGCTCCCCTTTCGCGTGCGCCTGCACCGACTGCGCCCAGTTGGCGTCGCTGAGCAGCGTCACCGCGGCGTAGCGCTGCCACGGCGGCAGCCCGGAGAACCATGGGTACAGCGAAGCGCCGAGCAGCAGATGCCGCGCGTTCACCGCGAAGGTGGCGACCAGCAGCGGCCCCCAGGGGACCGGCGCCTGCCAGAGGTCCAGCGCGGCGAACTGCGAGCCGCCGGCGAACACGGCCATGCTCATGGCCAGCGCGGTCCACCCCTCCATCCCGACCCCGCGCGCCGCCACCCCGAAGGTGACGCCGAACAGGAAGGTGGAGGCGGTGATGAACGCCATCTCCTGCGCGCCGCGCATCACGCCCTGCATGCTCAGGCGGACCGTCATTCCGTGACCCTGACTGGTGGAACCGTGCATAATGAGGCCACGGGCGAGGCCCGACAAATGAGAGGAACTTGTCATGGGCACAAATTTTTCTCATCGATGAGAGAGCGAAGCAAAGGAGGCGCGGTGTCCCCCGAAGAGTCCCTGTGGCGGTTCTCGCTTGCCGTGTATGGCCGGCCGGGCGTCGACGCGGCGTGCATCGACCTTCAGGACCGGCTGGGCGCCGACGTGAACCTGCTGCTGCTGGCGCTGTGGGCCGGCGCGGTCTGCGGCACGCCGCTCTCCGCCGCGGACTTGGAGCGGCTGGCCTCCGAGGCGGCGGCGTGGCACCGTCCGGTGGTCGCGCCGCTGCGTGGCGTGCGCCGGCACCTGAAGGGCATTGAGGGGGCCGAGGCGCTGCGGCAGGCCGTCAAGGCGGCCGAACTGGAGTCGGAGCGCCTGGAGCAGATGCGGCTCTGCCGCGCCTCCGGACTGCGGCCCGGCGCGCCCGACTGGGGCGCGGCGGAAGCCAACCTGCGCCGGCTGGTGCCGGGCGAGCCCGCGGTGGCGCTGCTGCTCGCCGCGGCCAGAGACCATGAGGGAGAGTAGAGGAATGGACACCGCCGCCCGGCTGCATCTCGCCCCGGCCGAATATGTGGACAGCGACAACCCCGCGGTGCAGGCCTTCGCGCGCGACGCGGTCGGCGACGCCGCGACGCCCATGGAGACGGCGCGCCGGCTTTACGCCGCGGTGCGGGATGGCATCCGCTACAACCCGTACGTCGATTACGGGGCGCCCGCCACCTATCGGGCCAGTTCCGTGCTGGCGGCCGGTGACGGTTACTGCGTCGGCAAGGCGGCTCTGTACGCGGCGGCGGCGCGCAGTGTCGGGCTGCCGGCCAGGCTCGGCTTCGCCGACGTGCGCAACCATCTGGCGACCCGCCGCCTGCTGGAGGCCGTGGGCACCGACATCTTCGCGTGGCACGGCTACGTCGAGGTGCTGCTGAACGGGCGTTGGGTGAAGGTGACGCCGACCTTCAACGCCTCGCTCTGCGCCAAGCTGGGCGTCGAGGCGCTGGACTTCGACGGCGTGGCCGACGCGCTGCTGCAGCCGGCCGACAGCGACGGACGCCAGTTCATGGAATACCTCGCCGACCACGGCCTGTTCCACGACGTGCCGGCCAAGTTCCTGATCCGGGAAATGGCGCGCCTGTACCCCAAGCTGTGCGGCAGCACGGGCGGAGACATGGAGCAGGAAGCCGAACGCGACGCTTCGGTGGCCTCCATCCCGGAGTGACCCGCGCGCCCCGAAACCACCCCTCCACGAGCCATGCTCAACCTCTCGGGAACACGTCGCGACACCCGCTCGAAGGACTCATCGGCAGCAGCACGCCCGGATGGAAGCCGGTGCCGGCGTCCGGATTCCACACGGTCGACGGCACGCAGAACCGCAGAGGATCAGGAGCGGCGGGTGGCGCGGATGTGCAGCCCGTGTGACAGCAGCTTGGCTGATCCGGTGTCCCGCGCGCTGAGTTCGCCCAGGCAACCCAGCAGGTCCCGCAGGGCCGCGATCATGCTGTCGCTCAGTCCGGCGTTGCTGAAACGGGCCGCCATCCCCGGAAGACGATGAATTTCCTGGGCCAGGCATTCGAAGAAATTCCCGTTCTCTTCGATCTCCACATCGAACCCCAGTTCCGACAGGTGGGTCGTGTAGAAATGCTCGCTGAACCCGGTGTAGTAGAAATGCGGCGACTGGTGGGTGAGGCAGGCGAACGGCGCGGTCAGCAGCAGCGTCGCGCCCTCCGACCGCTTCAGAACCCGGCTGATCTCACGCAGCCCTTGGATCGGGTCGGGCAGATGTTCCAGCACCTCGGTGCAGATGGCGGCGTCGAACGTCCCGTCCCCGACCGGAATGTCCGTGATGTCCGACACGATGTCGATCTGGCTGTAGTCCCAGGATCCGGATTGCAGGCCCTGGCCGTCGCCGGCCCCCGTGTACTGACAGAAGTCCTGCGACGTGTAATCGAGGTGCGAACAGAACTTCTTATAGCGGCACGGCCCGGCGCCGATGTCGATGATCTTGTTGTTCGCGGGGATCAGGCCGAGTTGCCGTTCAATCCACGCATCCCTGTTGGCGTCATTCGACAGTCCCGCGGTCATGGGTGGATCTTTACAGAAAAGGAAAAGAGACCAGGACGCTAAAGCAGGCCGGCAAGACTGTCAACGTGAGGGGCGGACGTTCGGCCGCGCTTCTCTCGACGATCACGGCCGTCAACCGGCCGCCGCGGCGCCGACGTCGAACCGCTTGGTCGGTTGTCCCGCCGTCGGCGGCAACGAACGTGAAATCGTCGAACTTCCTCCCGAGGACGGACAAAGTGGACTCCTCGATGTCCGCCCCATGATCCTTCACCAGCCGGGCAGCCACCCGTCGGCCGGCGATGCGTCGGTCCGCGGCTTGATCAGGTGGAAGCAACCGCATCCGTAGACCTGCGCATCGGCCTCGGCGGTCGACGCCTGGGCGAGGAACGTCCCCTGGTCGGTCAGCAGCGCGAAATTCTCCAGGGAGAAGCTCCGGCCGAACGCTTCCATGACGTGGCGGTACGAATAGATGCGGTGGGCGTTGTAAACGATGCGCGGGCGTCCGACGGGCACCACGAACAGCAGCGACCCGCCGGGCGCGACGACCCGGGCGAGTTCCGCCATGGCCTTGGCGTCGCCGTCGTAATCGATGGCGTCGCCGTAGCGGCCGAGCCCGATGTGCTCCACGACGTGCATGCACGACACGGACGGCAGGGAGTGGCTGTCGAACGGCAGGTTCGTCAGATCGGCGCGGCCGGGCTCCACCCCCGCCATGGCGAACGAGGACGGTTGGTATTCCATGTAGCGGAACGGCACCATCGCCGAAGCGATCGCTACGAAATGGATCGACGACGCGAAGTCGACATGCTCGGCCGGCGCGATTGCGGCGAGCCGCCGAGCCGCCCAGGCGGTGTGATAGACGTAGTGCGCGTCGAACTCCGGCGGGCGGACGTCGTCGTCCAGCAGCGGAAAGATCCGGGTCTCGCTCAGGTCGAACCGCGGGGCGGTGGCGGAGTGTTGCCGGCACAGAAGGTCGAAATTGGCTTGGAAGGTCGCCTGATCCATGTCCCTGCCCCTGGCCGCGTGCGCTCATTGACACCGAAACGCCGACCGCGGTCAAGCAAGCCCGCGCCCGCCGCACGGTTCAAATCCTGTTCCGTCGGCTGCGTGCATGGGTTAGCTTCGTCTGGCACAGGCGATGTCTTCCAAGGCGAAATGATGATCATCAGCGACCTAATCGGCGGCCTGGGCAACCAGATGTTCATGTACGCCGCCGCCCGCCGCGTGTCGCTGTTGCAAGGCGCCAAGCTCAAGCTCAACACCACACACTTTCAATCATCCTACGGGTGGCGGCGGTATGGCCTGAACAACCTGTCGATCGCCGAAGACATCGCGGGAATCGAAGATCTCACCACCGTCCTTTACCACGGGCATATTTACAGCGAGCCGGGCCCGTTCGCTTTCGACCCCAACGTCGACCGGGTGGCCGCCCCAGTGTACATGCGAGGCTATTTCCAGAGCTTCCGCTATCTCGAAGGCATCGAGGACATCATCCGCTCGGAGTTCCAGGTCCGCACGCCGCCGGCCGGCCAGAACGCCCAATTGCTGGACCTGATCCACGGCACCAACTCGGTCGCCGTGCACATCCGCCGGGGCGACTATGTCACCGACCCTGGCGCGGCGCAGGCGCACGGCGCGCTTCCGCTCGATTATTATCTCTGGGCGCTGCGGCTGATCGTTCACCGGGCCGGCAACGTCACCCTGTTCGTGTTCTCGGACGACATCTACTGGGCGCAGGCCAACCTCGCCACCGGCCTGCCGACGGTCTTCGTCGGGCACAATGGCCCGGATCAGGATTACGAGGACCTGCGGCTGATGAGCGCGTGCAAGCATTTCGTTATCGCCAACAGCAGCTTCAGCTGGTGGGCCGCCTGGCTGGGGACGCACGAGGGCAAGATCGTGTGCGCGCCGGCGCGCTGGATGGCGTCGAACCCGGACACCGGCGACCTGATCCCGGAGAGCTGGACGCGGATCGCGCTGTAGCGGTGCCCGTGTTGCGGACACCGGTCACCGATGCTACAGACCACAAGACGCGGCGGGGTATCGGATGATGTCGGCTAACCAGTTCCTTGTCAGGGCGGTGAACGCGCTCCAGGCCGGCCAGATCGGCGAGGCGGAAGCCCTGTACAGGAACGTTCTCGCCCTGCGGAAGAACGACTCCATTGCGCTCCATCATTTGGGATTGATCGCCTATTGGAGGGGGCAACTTGCCGAGGCGGCGGACCTGATCGGCAAATCCCTGACGATCCAACCGAAAGTCCCGGAGGCCCACAACAATCTCGGCAACGTCCTGAAGGACCTGGGCCGGCTCGCCGAGGCGGAGGCGCAGTACCGCCACGCCATCCGCCAGCGCCCGGACAACCCGGAGGCCCGCAGCAACCTCGGCCTCGTGCTCGTCGCGCTCGGCCGACTGGAGGAGGCGGAAACCTACTTCCGCGACGCGATCCGGCAGCGCCCCGACTACCCGGAGGCCCTGTACAACCTCGCCAACCTGCTCGCCCAGCAGGGGCGGTTCAACGAGGCGGTGGAGACCTACCGGCAGGCGCTCGCCCATCGCGCGGTGTTCCCCGAGGCGCTGAACAACTTGGGCAACCTTCTGAAGAACCAGGGGGCCCTGGCGGAGGCGGAAGCCTGCTACCTGCAGGCCGCGCAGCAGCGCCCGGGCTTCGCCGACGCCTACAACAACCTCGGCATCGCGCTGGAACGGCAGGGGAAATACGCCGAGGCCGTGGCGGCGTTCACGCAGGCGCTGAACGCCAACCCCGAGTACGCCGACGCGTTCTGCGGCCTGGGCTACGTTCATCAGGCCGCCGGCCAGCCGGAGGACGCCATGGCCTGCTTCGCGCAGGCGGTCCGCCTCAAGCCCCTGTTCGGCGAGGCGCTGAGCGGCCTGATCTTCCAGCAACAGCGCCTGTGCCACTGGCAGGGCCTGCCGGAGAACGAGCGCCGGATGCGCGACATCGTCCGCGCCGGCGCCGGGCGGGCCTCGCCCTTCGCGTTCCTTACCCAGGATTCGACCGCCGAGGAACAGTTGGCCTGCGCCCGCCTGTGGGCGGCGCCGATGACGCTGTCGCCGGCCGAACGGCTGCCGGAGCGCCCGCCGCGGGACGGCGGGCGGATCCGCATCGGCTACCTGTCCGCCGATTTCCATGACCACGCCACCGCCTACCTGATGGCCGAGCTGTTCGAGCGGCACGACCGCTCGCGTTTCGAGATCCGCGGCTATTCCTACGGCCCCGACAGCCAGAGCCCCATGCGCCGCCGGCTGGTCGCCGCCTTCGACCACTTCGCCGACGTGCGCGCGCTGTCCAACGTCGAGGCCGCCCGGCTGATCCACCGGGACGAGGTCGATATCCTGATCGACCTCAAGGGCTACACGAAGGATGCCCGCAGCGAGATCCTCGCCTACCGTCCGGCGCCGGTGCAGGTCAACTTCCTGGGCTTCCCCGGCACCATGGGCGCGGAGTTCGTCGATTACCTGATCGTCGACCCGTTCATCGCCCCCATGGACCGCCAGCCCCATTACAGCGAGCAGCTGGTCCACCTGCCCGAGGTCTACCAGCCGAACGACACGAAGCGCGCCATCGCCGGGCACGCGCCCGACCGCGCGGCCTGCGGCCTGCCGGAACACGGCTTCATCTTCTGCAGCTTCAACGGCCTCTACAAGATCACGCCGGCGGTGTTCGCGGTCTGGATGCGCCTGCTGTCGGCGGTGCCGGGCAGCGTGCTGTGGCTGCTCGACAGCAACGCCACGGCCCGGGAGAATCTGCGGCGCGAGGCCGCCGCGGCGGGGATCGATCCGGCGCGGCTGGTCTTCTCGCCGATGATGCCGCTGGCCGAGCACCTCGCCCGCCACCGGCACGCCGACCTGTTCATCGATACCCTGCCGGTCAACGCGCACACCACCGCCTCGGACGCGCTCTGGGCCGGGCTGCCGGTGCTGACCTGCGCCGGGGAGACCTTCGTCAGCCGCGTCGCCGGCAGCCTGGTGCGCGCCACCGGCCTGCCGGAACTGGTCGTGTCCTCGCTGGAGGAGTACGAGGCGACTGCGTTGCGGCTGGCCCGCGCCCCGGCGGAACTGGCGGCCCTGCGCGAGCGTCTGGCCCGCCACCGCCTATCCTCGCCGCTGTTCGACATCGCCCGCTTCACCGCCCATCTGGAGGACGCCTTCACCGGCATGTGGGATATCCGGCGGGCCGGGGAGGCGCCGCGCTCCTTCGCCGTGCCGCCGCGCCCGTTCCCCGAACCTCCCGCCGAACCGATCGCCCAGCCGGCGCCGGCCTGGATTGCCTATGAACGCTGCCCCCTGTGCGGCGGCGCCGACATTCCCGCCGTGCTGCAGGCGACCGGCCCGGCGGTGCCGCAGGGCGTCGTGTGGTGCCGCTGCGGCGCCTGCGGCCACATGTTCACGGAAACATACCCGTCGCCGGACGCCGCCGCGGCTCCGCCAGGCGCCGCGCCCACGGTCGGCCACGACCTCGAGGCGGCGCGCCCGGCCGCCGGACGCACGGTGGAGCGGGTCGCCCGCCTCGTGCCGGACGGCGACTGGCTGGACGTCGACGTCGGCGACGCCGCCCTTCCGCTCACCGCCGCCGAATGGGGCTACCGTCCCTGCGGCGTGTCGCGCGACGCCGCCGCGGCGCAGGCGCTGCGCGGTCTCGGCGGCGAGGCTTGGTGCGGCGGGCTGGAGCAGGTCGCGGACGGCGCCGGCCGCTTCGGCGTGGTCAGCCTGATCGGCGTCCTGGAGCGCACCCCCTTCCCCGCCGCCCTGCTCGCCGACGCGCGGCGCCTGCTCCGTCCGGGCGGAGTGCTGGTGGTGCAGACGCCGAACCGGGAGGCGCCGGCCTGGACCCTGGCCGACCGCCGCGGCGACAATCCCTGCTGGAGCGACGCCGCGGTCCATCACGCGTTCACCCGCGCGCACCTGTGCGTGTTGCTGGAGAAGCACGGCTTCGCACCCGCCGGCTACGCCGTGGGCGAGGCGTGCCGGTTCGGCATGGAGGTCATCGCCGTCCGCGGCGATGGGCCGTGACACTCACCCTCGGAGTCAGGATGCTCGAACAGTCCGCGATCTACCAGATCAACCTCGACCACCGCGCCGACCGCTGGGAGCAGTGCCTCGCCAACCACGCCGCCAAGGGCTTTGCCGACCTCGGCGTGCAGCGCGTGCCCGCCGTCCTCGAGAAGGGGTTCGGCGCGCTGGGCTGCACCAAGTCGCACGTGAAGTGCTTCTCCCGCTTCCTGACCGAGGACACCCGCGATTACTGCATGGTGCTGGAGGACGATTTCGACTTCAACATCACCGCCGGCGAACTGGACCGGCGGCTGCGTCAGGTCGCGAAATGGGGGGTCGATTGGGACGTCCTGCTGCTGGCCTCGTCGAAGATCAACGCGTTCGGCACACCGCACCGCGAACTCGGCCGCGTCTTCGAATCGCTGACCACGGCCGGCTACATCGTCCGGCGGCGCTACGTGCCGACGCTGATGAATTGTTTCGTGGAATCGCTGATGTCGCTGGAGCGCTACCGCGAGCACACGCCCCGCGAGATGATCATCACCCGCTTCGCCTGCGACGTCCTGTGGCAGCGGCTGCAGCACGTCGACAACTGGTTCATCCTGCTGCCGGTCGTCGGCGGCCAGCGGGCGTCCTATTCGGAAGTGGAGGACCGCTTCGTCGACTACAGCAATGAGCCTGTGTAGCCGTCACGGCCGCACCGCCGGAGTCTCCAGCGGCATGCCACGGGCACGCGCCATCAGGTAGGCCTCCAGCGCCACCAGCTCGGCCGAGCCGTAGGCGTAGGGCTCCGCCCGCACCGCGCCCTGGCAGTTGCGCAGCCGCCGCTGCAGCGAGCCCATCCCCTGCCATTCCAGCCGGTAGACCGGATAGCCGGTCGGGTGCGCCTGCGGGATCGGGTTGCCGGCCAGCCGCTTGCCGGCGTTGTCGTCGTGACACTGGCTGCACGCGAGGTCGAGCTGCCCCTGGCGCTGCCGGAACAGCCGCTCCCCCTCCGCGCGGACGGCGTCCAGCCGCGGGTCGGCGTCGGGCGCTATGGGGAGGCCGCGCGACTGGTGCGCCACCACGGCGGTGAGCGCCAGCATCTCCGGGCTCTCGTACGCCAGCGGCGCGGCCCCCTGGTGCGCGGTGCGGCAGCGGTTGATGCGCTGCTCCAGCGACAGCGGCGTGCCATCGAACACCGGATAGCGCGCCGCCACGCCGCGCATGCTCTCCACTGCGCCGTGGCAGTCGGCGCAGGACTTTTCTCCGTCGGCGCGGCTCCACAAAACCTCACCGTCGCGCACCCACAGCATGCCGGGGTTGGCGCTGTCGTCGCGCTGCATCGCCTGGGTGTCCGGTCCCATGAAGTCGAAGCCGGAGCGGCGGTCGTCGGCCGTCGCCGGGCCTGCGATCAACGCGAGCGCCAGCGCCAGCCGCCTCATGTCACCGTGATCCGCGCCGTCTCGGTGTGGGTGGCGCCGTGGTCGTCGGTCCAGTGGAAGGCCAGCTCGCCGCTTTCCGTCGCCACCGCGGTGAACGTGAGGAAGGGGTTGGCGGCGATGGCCGGGAACAGCTCGGCGCGGAACAGCTCCTCGCCGTTGTAGGTGCAGACGAAGGTGTGGATGATATCGCGCGGGCGCAGCTTGCCCGACTCGTCGGGGCGGAAGCCGGTCTCCATAGGGTGGGAGACCAGGGTCTTGATCTCGAACACCGTGCCGCGCGGCACGCTCTGCGGCACGTTGATCAGCGCGCGCGGCATGGCTCAGCCCCCTTCCAGGCAGGCGGCCAGCGTCACGATCACCTCGGCGCTGGCCGACCAGAACGTCCCGTCGCTGAGCTCGGCGATGGCGACGATCGTCTGCGAATCCGCCAGCCGCATGCGCGTCGACACCACCGCCCGGCCGGAGCGCGGGGTGAGGTGGAACACGGCGACGTTCGGCTGCGGGTTCTTCTCGTTGAACACGGCGATGCGGCGCACGAAGGAGTCCGGCGTCATCGGACTGTCCACCGCGACGGTCAGCGGCGCCGAATTGCCATTCTCCACCAGCGCCGGCAGGTCGAGCTTGACGCGGCCCGGCTGCGCCCGGGCGGCGCCCTCGGCGAAGGCGCGGATCGCCTCGGCCATCGCCTGCGGCGTGGCCTGCGCCGGGCGAACCAGCAGCACCGCGGTGCCGGCGGCGAGCAGGAAACGGCGGGTCAGTTCGGTCATCCTCGTCCTCAATCGCGCAGGGTGGTCAGGAACGCCACCACGTCCTCGATCTCCGCGGCGCTCAGCACCGGTTTGCCCTGGAACGCCGGGGCGACGCGGGTCAGTCCCTCCACCTTGAAATAGGACGGCATGATCGTGTCGGGAACGAGCCGGCGGGCATCGACGACGCGCAGCCGCAACTGCCCCTCGCTCAACCGCGTTCCGGCGCCGGACAGGTCGGGGGCGAGGGTGCCCTGGAACCGCTCCTCCGGAAACGGTCCGGAATGGCAGAGCAGGCACAGCCCGCGCCGCCGGTCGACGACGATGGACCGTCCGCGCGCCGGGTCGCCCCTGGCGCCGGTCAGGGAGTCCGGCAGCGCGTCCTGGGCGGCGGCCGGCTGGGCCGTCAGCAGCACGGCCAGGGCAAGCGCGCTAGCCAAAGACGGCGCCGGTGACGGTGCGGAACCAGGCTTCGGCATAGGCGGCTTCCTGGGCACGGACGGAGCGGGGGGCGTCGGGCCGGCTGGTGCCGCCGGCACCCTCGACGTCGACAAGGCGGCCCTCGGCGGCGCGGTACACCCCGGCGACGGAGATGCCGTAGTCCGGCGCCACCAGACTGTAGCATGTGTTGATAAGCTTCGGCGCTTCGGGCGCCTCGCCGCGCAGCAGGGCGGCCACGGCGGCGGCGCACACCTTGGCCTGGGCGTTGGCGGCGAAGGCGGACTTCGGCATGGCGCCGGCGATGGCGGCGTCGCCGATGACGTGAACGCCGGGCCGCAGGCGCGATTCGAAGGTGACCGGGTCGATGGGGCACCAGCCGCTGCGGTCGGCCGCACCGGCCGCCGCGGCGATGGCGCCGGCCCGCTGCGGCGGGATGACGTTGGCGACGTCGGCCGTGAACCGCTGGAAGTCGGTGACCAGCGCGTCCCCCTCCACCGCCGTCACCGTGCCGCCGGCCGACTGCGGCACCCACTCCAGCACGCCGGGGTACAGCTCGGCCCACGCCTGCTGGAACAGCTTCTGCTTGGAAAAGCTGTCCTTGGCGTCGAGCACCAGCAGCTTGGAGCGTGGTTTGTGCGTCTTCAGGTAATGCGCGATCAGGCTTGCGCGCTCGTAGGGGCCGGGCGGGCAGCGATAGGGGTTGGCCGGCACGCTCATCACCACCGTGCCGCCGTCCGGCATGGCGCGCAGCTTGTCGCGGAGCAGGACGGTCTGCGGCCCGGCCTTCCAGGCGTGCGGCATGCGCTCGGCCGCAGCCTCGTCGTAGCCGGGCAGCGCGCCGAACACCACGTCGATGCCGGGCGCCAGCACCAGCCGGTCGAACGGCAGCTTTCCACCGCCCGCCAGCACCACCGCATCGGCCTCGACACCGGCGGCGCGATCCTGCACCACCGCGACGCCGTCGCGCGTCAGGGCGCTGTAGCCGAACGTCTGCGCGTCCATGTCGCGCAGGCCGGCGATGACGGCGTTGCTGAAGGGACAGGCGGTGTAGGCCGGGTTCGGCTCCACCAGCGTGACGGCGATCCCGGCGCGGTGCAGCGCGCGGGCGCAGGTCGCCCCGCCGAAGCCGCCGCCGACCACCACGACGCGCGGCTTCGCCTGTGCGAACGCCGGCAGCGGCAGCGCCGCGGCGCCCAGCAGGGCGAGGACGGACCGCCTACTGGGCACGGGCCACCCAGGCGGCGATGGCGCGGATCTCCTCATCCGTGAAGCCCTTGGCGATGCGGTCCATGACGGTGGCCGGGCGCCCGCCGGTGCGGAAGGCCAGCATGGCGGCGGCGATGTCGTCCGCCGGTTGCCCGGCCAGCGGCGGTGGCGCGCCTTCGGCGCGGGTCGCCGGGTGGCAGGCCGCGCACGCCTCCGCCCCCGGCGGGGCCGCCGCCGCGCCCGCCGACAGCAGGACGAGCACGGCGGCCGGCACCAGCCTACGCATGGCGCAGGTCGGCGTTCTTCAGCGGGACCGAGCGGATGCGCTTGCCGGTCGCCGCGAAGATGGCGTTCAGCACCGCGGGTGCGGCGACGGAGATGGTCGGCTCGCCCACCCCGCCCCAGAAGCCGCCCGACGGCATGACGATGGTCTCCACCGCCGGCATCTCGCTCATGCGCAGCGGCGGGTAGCTGTCGAAGTTCTCCTGCTCCATCCGGCCATTTTTCAGCGTGCACTCGCCGTACAGGCAGGCCGACAGGCCGTAGGCGAAGGAGCCTTCGACTTGCGCCGCGATCTGCTGCGGGTTGACGGCGTGGCCGGGGTCGGTGGCGGCGACGATGCGGTGGATCTTCAGCTTGCCGTCCGGGCTGACCGACACCTCGGCCACCGCGGCGACGTAGCTGCCGAAGCCCATGTGCTGGGCGATGCCGCGGAACACGCCCGGCGGCGGCGGGGCGCCCCAGCCGGCCTTCTCCGCCACCGCGTTCAGCACGGCGAGGTGCTTCGGGTGGTTCGCCATCAGCTTGCGGCGGAACTCCAGCGGGTCCTGGCCGGCGGCGTGCGCCAGCTCGTCCATGAAGCACTCGACGTAGATGGCGTTCTGGTTGTGGTTGACGCCGCGCCAGAAGCCCGGCGGCACCGGCGGGTTGCGCATGGCGTGGTCGATCAGCAGGTTCGGCACGCCATAGCCGAAGGTGCCGTCGCCGCTCGCCAGCAGACCCTGGAAGGTGGCGTTGTCCTTCCCGTTCTGCAGGTTCTGCGGGAAGATGCCGGCGACGATTGACTGGCCGGAGATGCGCATGTGCAGCCCGACCAGATTGCCCTGCGCGTCCAGCGCGCCGGTCATCTTCGCCTGGGTGACCGGGTGGAACCGGCCGTGCAGCATGTCCTCCTCGCGGCTCCAGATCAGCTTCACCGGCGTGCCGGGCATCGCCTTGGCGATGGCCACCGCCTGCCGCACCCAGTCGTGCACCGCCCCGCGCCGGCCGAAGCCGCCGCCCAGGTGCACCTTGTGCACGTCGCACTGCGCCGCCGGCAGCCCGGCCGCCTCCGAGGCGGCGGCCAGCGCCGCCTCGCCGTTCTGCGTCGGCGTCCACACCTCGCAGCGGTCGCCGGTGAAGAGCGCGACGGCGTTCATCGGCTCCATGGTCGCGTGGTTCTGGTGCGGGTAGGCGTAGACCGCCTCCACCACCTTGGCCGCGCCTTTGATGGCGGCGGCCGCGTCGCCGGCCTGGTTGCCGACGAACGCCTCCCTGGCGTCGAGGCCGGCGCGCAGCGTCTCCGCCACATCCGCGCTGGACAGCCTGGCGTTTGGTCCCTCGTCCCACTCGATGGGCAGGGCGTCGAGCGCGGTCTTCGCCCGCCACCAAGTGTCGGCGACCACCGCGACGGCGCTGTCGCCGACCGGCACCACCTTCTTGACGCCGGGCATGCCCTGCACCGCCGCGGCGTCGAAACGCTTCACCGTGCCGCCGAACACCGGGCAGTCGCGGATGGCGGCGTTCAGCATGCCGGGCATGGTCAGGTCGATGCCGTACAGCTGCTTGCCGTTCAGCTTGTCGGCGGTGTCCAGCCGCTTCAGCGGCTTGCCGGCGATGGTCCAGTCCTTGGGATCCTTCAGCGGCACCTCGGTCGGCGGGGTCAGCTCGCCCGCCGCCCCGGCGACCGCGCCGTAGGTGGTCGTGCGGCCGGAGGGCACGTGGGTGATGACGCCCTTGGACACCCTACAGTCCGACGCCGGCACCTGCCACCCGTCGGCCGCCGCCTGCACCAGCATGACGCGCGCGGTGGCGCCGCCCTTGCGGACGTAGTCGTGCGATTCGCGGATGCCGCGGCTGCCGCCGGTGGAGAAGTTGCCCCACACCCGCTTGCGGGCGAGGTTCTGGCCCGGCGTCGGGTATTCGGTGGTGACGCGCGCCCAGTCGCACTCCAGCTCCTCGGCGACGAGTTGGGCGAGGCCGGTCAGCGTGCCCTGCCCCATCTCCGACCGCGCGATGCGGATCACCACCGTCTCATCGGGCTTGACCACGACCCAGGCATTGATCTCCAGGGCGTTGGCCTCGGCCGGACCAGCAGCCTCGGCGAAGGGAATGTGGAATCCGAAGGTGAAGCCGCCGGCTGCGGCGGCGGAGCCCGCCAGGAAGGCGCGGCGCGAGACCTGTGCGTTCATCGTCTCCCTCCCCGGCGTCAGGTGCGGCTGGCGTCGCCACCGCCGTCGGCGGCGAGCTTGATGGCGGCGCGGACCCGGTTGTAGGTGCCGCAGCGGCAGATGTTGGTGACCTCGCGGTCGATGTCGGCGTCGCTCGGCTTCGGCGTCTTCTGCAGCAGCGCCACGGCGGACATGATCATGCCCGACTGGCAGTAGCCGCATTGCGGCACGTCGAGCGCCGCCCACGCCTTCTGCATGGGGTGGGAGGAATCGGCCGACAGCCCCTCGATGGTGACGATCTTTTGCTCCGGCTTGAGCGCGGAGAGGGTCAGGGTGCACGCGCGCACCGGCGCGCCGTCGATGTGCACGGTGCAGGCACCGCACTGGCCGACGCCGCAGCCGTACTTGGTGCCGGTCAGCCCGGCCTGTTCGCGGATGACCCACAGCAGCGGGGTGTCGGGTTCCGCGTCGATCTCGCGCACCGCTCCGTTGATGGTGAGCCGGACCATCGATCCTCCTCCCTGGCTGGGACATCTCGTCTTGCCGCTTGGGGGTACCCCGCGCCTGCCGAGCAAGGTGGTTCGGCCGAAGGGGGCGCCAAGCGATTATGCGCTTTTGGAGAGGTCTTGGCCGGACGCCGCCCTCCGCACGAGGCTCCTACCCCCAAATGCGTACTTTCCTCCACCCGCGGCATGGGCAAGACTTCCGGCACCCGGGCTTCAGTTCTCGCTCACGGATTTCTTTTGCGGCGCAGCGCATGATGATGCGCCGCAACAACAATGAGCTGGGGAGGATCCATGCTGTCTCTGCGGGATCTGGTCGATTTCGCCGCCTGTTCGGGTGAAGACGGGCGCGCAGTGCTCAAGTCGCTGGGCCTTACCGACGAGGATTTGCAACGGCGGACGGTGCTGGTGTCGACACGGCATCCGTTGCGCCCCGCGCGCACGCCGGCCAACCCGACGCCGATGTGGCGGCAGTAGCGCGGGCCTTCCCGACCGCAGGAAGCCCGCGCCCGCCTTTCCAAGGCGCGGGAGCCGGCCCGGCAGTCTTCGTCCGGCGGGGCATGATGAATTTCAAGAAACCCAGCCCGCACGCCGCGCCACACCAAGGCGTGGCGGCGCGTTCACGCGCCAATTATTTCGCTTTTCTCTAAAATTTTAACGGTCTCAGGGGTGGCACGGCCGTTGCTTCTGGGCGCGCCGTCCGCGCCGTTGGACGGTCCGACGGCGCCGCGCCAAGCAATCAACGCTTCCCCTGGAGATCGTCATGAACAAGCTTTCCGTCGCCCTGGCCGCTGCCGTCCTCTTCGCCCTGCCGTCGGTCGCCAGCGCCAACCCGGCCGCCGGCAAGGCCGTCTACGCCGCGAACTGCGAGGCCTGCCATGGGCCGGACGGCACCGCCGTGCTGCCGGGCGCCCCGAACTTCAGCAAGGGCGAGCGTCTGGAGAAGGCCGACAAGGTCCTGGCCACCACCGTCCAGAACGGCCTGAACGCCATGCCGGCCTGGAAGGGCATGCTGAACGACCAGGAGATCGCCAACGCCCTGGCCTACATCCGCACGCTGAAGCGCTGATAGACCGGCCCCATCAGGGGGCCGCGCGGCGGCGGTCCGGGCACTCCGGGCCGTCGCCTCACGCGCCCAGCATTACCCGCAGGATCACCAGCCCGGTTGCGGTCAGGCGCCAGACGCCGGCATCGCCCGCCGGCTCGACGAGACCGAGTGCCGCGCATTGCGCGACCAGCCGCTGCGGCGCGTTGCGCAACTCCAGGCTCTCCGGAGCCGCCGAGAGGAGCCAGTGCCTGTGCTCTTCGCCAAGCTTGATCGCGCCCTCCACCATCTGCCTCCCTGCCTGGGCAGCCGGCCCATCCGGCGCACCGAGTCGTCCGTACGACTCCGCATTACCCCCGCGCCGGACGCACGGCACGACACCGTCCTGCCCTTCGTCGGCCGAACCGGCCTCTGCGACAAAGCAACGCGCATGCCAGGATTCCCATAAGGAAATCAAAAGACGCCCCGAACTCCATTCCCGACACCCAGACAAACTCCTCGACCCGGTTTCCGGAATCGAGAACTCACCAAGCAGTTTGCATGAGGATGGTGTGCCAGACAGCGCGCCTCATCAGACGATACGGCGCTGCTTCGGCTGACCAGGAGTTTATGGTCATTGGGTTTATGGATCCAGAAGCCGGAATCAATGGAAGCAGACTGGCGCGACACCCCTCCGCACCGTACGCTCCAGCCGGCAAAATGTTGACGGGTCCACCGGTTTTGGCTTGCGTACTAATATATTAATATGCTATCCCGAATTCAGAGAAACAGGCACCCTGCCACCGGCCATCACGGGCCGCGTTCTCCCGACCGCCAGACCGACAGACAAGAGGGTTTCCGATGAAGATCGCCGTCCGCCACGCGTCCCACCCGGACCACGTCCGCGGCTTCGACACGCAGACGCTGCGCGACCACTTCCTTGTCGAATCGCTGTTCCAGGCGGACGACATCGTCCTCACCTACAGCCACATCGAGCGCTTCGTCGTCGGCGGCGCCATGCCCGTCGCCGGCCCGCTCACCCTCGAGGCGCCGAAGGAGATCGGCTCCCCCACCTTCCTCGCGCGGCGCGAGCTGGGCGTGGTCAACGTCGGCGGCCCCGGCCGCGTCACCGTGGACGGCGCCGTCTACGAGCTCGACACCCGCGACTGCCTGTACGTCGCCCAGGGCAGCGTCGATGTCCGCTTCGAGAGCCTCGACCGCAAGACGCCGGCCAAGTTCTACCTGAACAGCACGCCGGCCCACGCGCGCTACGAGACCATGAAGATCTCGATCGCCGACGCCAAGCAGCGCCACCTCGGCGACCCCTCCACGTCGAACGAGCGCACCATCTTCCAGATGATCCACCCGGACGTCTGCAAGACCGCGCAGCTGGTGCTCGGCCTGACCATGCTCAAGCCGAACAACATGTGGAACAGCATGCCGCCGCACACGCACGACCGGCGCAACGAGGTCTACTTCTACTTCGACCTGCCGGAGAGCGCGCGCGTCTTCCACCTCATGGGCCAGCCGCAGGAGACCCGCCACATCGTCGTGGAGAACGAGCAGGCGGTGATCTCCCCGCCCTGGTCGATCCACTGCGGCGTCGGCACGCACAACTACACCTTCATCTGGGCCATGGGCGGCGACAACCAGACCTTCGACGACATGGACCAGGTTCCCCTGGTCACCATGCGCTGAACCGGGGAGGTGGAACGATGAGCAATCCCTTCGACCTCACGGGTAAGGTGGCGCTGGTCACCGGCGCCAACACCGGCATCGGCCAGGGCATCGCCGTGGCGCTGGCCAAAGCCGGTGCCGACATCGCCGCCGTGGACGTGG